>NZ_JASJFB010000836.1:0-2483 GCF_030065455.1 Microcystis sp. M53602_WE12
AAGTAGCTGGTTATAATTAAATTAAAAATGGATTTTAGGTTCGATCCCCCCTGCCCCCCTTGATAAGGTAGGGTTGATTCATGAATCAACCCTACCCTTGATAAGGGGGGTGTCTGATAATTTTTAACGCCTACCTACTTAAGTTATTGGTTAAAATCCCCCCGCCTTATCTCTGCAATTGTGAGAAAAAGCTATAATTAATCAATCCTAAAATACCGGGAAAAAGTCATGACAGCCCTAGACATGATCCCAGATGTCACCTATCCCCCCACAGATTTATGGAGTGATGAACCACCCTTGGCAAGTGATCTACACCTGCAACAGATCATCATTCTCCTTAGTTGTCTAGAATTATTATGGCGCGAGAGGAGTGATTACTACGCTTCGGGAAATCTAACCATCTACTACAAAGCGGAACAACTAAAAAAACGTGATTTCTGTGGTCCTGATTTTTTTGTGGTTTTAGATACCGAAAAGCGTCCCCGCAAAAGTTGGGTAGTTTGGGGAGAACAGGGTAAATATCCCGATGTAATTGTCGAGATTCTCTCCGATTCTACGGCTAATATTGACCGCAAGAACAAGAAAACTCTCTATCAAAATACCTTTCGCACTCCTAATTATTTTTGGTTCGATCCTAATACGTTAGAATTGCAAGGATTTAGACTAATTGAGGGACAATATCAAGCCATTTCTCCCAATGAACAGGGTTATCTCTGGAGTGAACAGTTAGGATTATATTTAGGCATATTTGACCGTAAACTGCGTTATTTTACCGCCGATGGTCAATTAGTCCCCACTCCTCAAGAAGCCGAATTACAGCAACGACAGGCAAAAGAACAGGCTCTTTTAGAAAAAGAACAGGCTCTTTTAGAAAAAGAAAGGGAACGACAAGCTAAGGAAAAATTGTCCCAAAAATTGCGAGAATTAGGCATCGATCCCGATACAATTTAACTGAAGTGGCAAAAGTCCTAAGTAGTCAGATGTTAAAATCAGACACCCCCTTATTAAGGGTAGGGTTGATTCATGAATCAACCCTACGATGAATCAACCCTACGATGAATCAACCCTACGATGAATCAACCCTAGGGATCAAGGGGGGATTTATAACCAGCTACTTAGAGAAAGTAAACCTAAATGAGAAGTCGTGGGAAAACTTATGAGTGATATTGAACTTCGGCAGTCAGTTTATGACCTTCTTTCATCCCTGAGAGGATTGGATGCGCTCAAAAAATTATTCTGGTCTGAGTTAAATTACGAGCGAGAAAATCAAACCCTGTCCCGACGCAATTGGCCAGATAAAGCAGTAGAAGCATTAGCAGAAGATCCAATCCTATTAGCTTCTGGGGGGGAAGATTTTCAGGTTATTTATGCTCGTCTCAACTCTAAGCAACTGCTGCTCAATTTAGAGCGTCTTGTCGTCACTCAACTGCTAAAAAACCATCCCTACACTCTCTTTGTTTTCTCTGATTTCCACCAAGAACGGTGGCATTTTCTCAATGTTAAATATGATGTAAAACAAGAAAAAAGGCAAGTCTTGCGGCGAATTACAGTGGGTCCGGGGGAACAGTTACGAACCGCCACAGAACGCCTAAGTTTACTGGATTTAGACAATATTAGTTTCGAGTCTCCTTTAGCGATTCAGGAATGTCATGATGAAGCTTTTGATGTTGAGAAAGTTACTAAGAAATTTTTTGAACAGTATCGCTCGGTCTTTGAAAAAGTTGAGCAATTAATTACTAAAACTATCCCTAATGCTGACCAGAGAAGACTATTTACTCAGAAGCTATTTAATCGCCTGATGTTTATTGTTTTTATCCAGAAAAAGGGTTGGCTGAAGTTTAACGAACAAACAGACTATCTAGAAACATTATGGCAGGATTATCAGAATGATAACAGCACCTCGCACAAAAACTTTTATCATAATCGCTTGACTCATCTGTTTTTTACGGGACTGAATAATCCCCAACAAACGGATATTATTGGTATCAATAACGGTGGTTTTCTTCGGCAAATAATCGGCACAGTTCCCTATCTTAATGGGGGATTATTTGAACAGGATGAAGATGACCGCAATCCTAATATAATAGTACCCGATCAGGCGATCGATGTTATCTTACATAAACTTTTTAGTAATTTTAATTTCACGGTGACTGAGAGTACACCCCTTGATGTGGAGGTAGCAGTGGACCCAGAAATGTTGGGAAAAGTGTTTGAGGAATTAGTCACGGGAAGACATAAATCAGGTAGTTATTACACACCTAAACCGATAGTTTCTTTTATGTGTCGGGAGGCTTTGAAGGGATATTTAAGCAGTAAATTAACTTCTGAAAACAAAGAAGCGATTGGGAGCATCTCACCTTTGCAATAAGTAGAAATGCTTAATGAGATCAATAAAAAAGTTAAAAAAGGCAACCATTTAGATAAGCACAGCGATGACGAAGGACTTGCGGTACATTACAAGATTGCCAACTTGCACCAGTAAT
>NZ_JASJFB010000013.1:0-1926 GCF_030065455.1 Microcystis sp. M53602_WE12
CGAATCGAATCGAAAAATCAAAAAGCAATCTGTCCTCGTTGTGGGTTAGAGAGCGATAAACTCCACCAAAATCATCGACATTTAGTCAAAGATTTACCAATCTCAGGACAACCAGTGTACCTACAAGTTAATCGTCGTCAATTTAAGTGCGGTAATTGTCAGAAACCCTTTAGCGAAGAGTTAGATTTTGTCGCCAAGAAACGAACCTACACGAAAAGACTAGCCGAGAATATACTCGAACAATTAAAAGCAGCAGATATTTTAAATGTTAGCCGAAGAAATAACGTAACGGAAGAAGAGATTCAAAGAATAGTAGAGGACATCGCCGAAGAAATTACAGAGCCAGATTTATCGAAATTAAAAAGACTAGGAATTCAGGGTAAGAGCATCTCAATCACGCTTGACAAAAGGAACTCAGCACAGCCACCATATAGTCATTGTCCATCGCCGCGCGCTTACTTTTTTGTCGCAGACTACGTCGGTAAGTGGATTCCTGGTTAAGGGCGTTAAGTGCTAGCCGTCTGAGGAGACCAAAATTCCGAGGGCTATGCCAAGACCGAATCCGACACTTATCTTCATTAAAAGTAACATCTAAAGTCCAGTGGACTTGATTTTCAATGCCCCAGTGTTTACGAATAGCCTTACCGATGATTTGAGCATCAGCCTGGAGAGAACTGAGATAAAATTGGACTTCGTGAGTAGTTTTATTCCAGAGATGGCGAATCCGTTTAACCATAACAATACTTTTAAGTCCTAACCATTGCTGTTGTTGGTAAAGACCGCCAAAAGCTTCTAAAGGTACAGCCCAACACCAACGCTTTTCTAGACGATGATGACCTTTTTCTAGGCGATAGTCATAACTAAATTTATAGCGGTTCTCGCATCTGTGCGGCACACTTAAACCTTTGCTGATTAAGCTGTTCAGGATCGGGAATGTACCTCTTGTGAATCAGAAACGCTATAATCCCTTCAAAGTTATGAGCTTGAGCCTGATCGAACCAATTCTTAACCTGAGAGTGAAGAGTGGGATGATTAGCTTTAAGTGCTAACACATAATCAGCTTTTTTTTGGCGAATTTGTCGAACAATCTCAGTTTGAGTTCCCATCGCGTCAATGGTGATAATCGCACCCGAGATATCTAATAATTCTAGTAGGGCAGGAATCGCCGTAATCTCATTAGACTTATCTTCCACCTTGACTTGTCCTAAAACCAATCGTTGCTCACTTGCCCAGGCGGTGACTAAATGTAAGGCTTTTATCCCTTGATTACGATCGTAGGAACCTTTGAGATTTTTCCCGTCTATGGGGACAATTTCTCCCGCGAGAGAACCCATCAAATGTTGTAGCCATTGAGACAAAACTTGTTCGAGAGCTTCCGGCTTAATCCGTTCAAAAACCCGACGAAAAGTATCATCAGAAGGGATGCCATTGGGTAATTCCCAAAATTCCGATAACCAAGCCTGCTTACTGATGCCATAATTTTCCATGTCTTCCCAACCTTGCGCCCCGGCGATCTCGCGTAGCGAGCGCGTTGCGACCACGGCTAAAATCGCAATCACTAAAATATCGGTCAGCAAATGTTTTTGAGTTCGAGAAACTCTCGGGTCAGGAATATCTTGAACATAATTCAATAACCTGGCTTGAATTTCATTGATTGGTGTTAACGGCCCGGTCGTTGGCTGTTGAGCTTTCTTTTCTGGTTCCAATACGGGGGCAAAACCTGTTGCCATGACTTCTCTCCTAATTAATATTAATTGGGCTCTTCGTTACCCTTTATGCTAAATTAACAGACAAGATGCCAAGACAACATACTTCTAACCCAAAAATTCCGAAAGTTTCTAAAGCCATAGCTTCTCCGTTTTATTAGTTTAAGTTTATTGTTGATTCCCTCGACCATCCCATTCGTTGTCCTTCGCTCGAAATAAC
>NZ_JASJFB010000371.1:0-1242 GCF_030065455.1 Microcystis sp. M53602_WE12
AACCTTGTAGGTATAAAGTTTTAATTTTATCGGATTTTAAGGTAACAAAATCTCTGGGAAGTTCCCAACTAATTAAAATCAAACAACTTTGATGAGATGTGGTAGCAATTTGCTGAAAAAATTTATGATAATCCTGACAGTCGCTTACATATTTACCTGCTAATTCCCCCAGTTTAAAAATATTCTGCACATCATCAAGAATAATTAAACAACGATAGGAGCTTAGATAATCTATTATATCAGGTAAGGGGGTTGATAGAGATTGGGCGAAAAACTGTTTTAGATCATCCTTGAGAGCGATTAATTGAGGAATATTTTCCAGACTGCGATAAATAATATAATCAAATTGTGGGGCAATTTCTGAAACTAATTTAAGGGTTAAAGCTGTTTTTCCGATTCCACTTAACCCATAAATAGTAATTAATCGAGTTTTATTATCTAGCCATTCTTTTAAGGTTGATATTTCTAACTTACGTCCATAGTTATACCTTAATTCAGGAGCTTTTGTTAGGTTAATTATTGGGAATTGATGATCATTATCTGGAAAATTTGAAGACTTTTTTAAGTTGTTTTCTGAGTAGGGGTTATTTTCTCTACAGATATTTATATGGTTATTACTAATATTATTACCATGATGGCTAACAAAGTGATAAATAGTAGATGAAGCTTTATTTTCTAAAACAGAACGAACATTAGACTTTTTTATATCTTCTTCAAAAACATCTGATAACAGTTGCCATAACTTCCATGCTTCTTTTTTTATATGGTCATAACTGCGCTGATTATCTTTGGCAATTTTTTCGTAATCTTGATGTTCCCAAATACCCTGTAAGATGGATTCTTGCAAAGAATCAAGATGTTTACCGGTTTTCTCTAATACCTGTTTATCTGTCCATTCTAAAAGGGTTTGAATATCCATATAAGTAAGTGATAGAACATTTGTATTGCTGGTTGGGATAAGGGAACATATTTTAGTTTTCTCGTTTTTTTATCAGACTAATAATCATTTTACTTCCCTCTTGCAAGAGATCAATGTATTGCCTACGAACATTTTACCCCATAAAGTCGGGAAGGCCAAACTGTCATAGCAAATCCGCCTTAGACAGTAAAGCTTGTAGTCATATTACTCGTAGGGTGCGCCTTTCAATAGCGTAACGCACCAATTTAATAATAGAGGTGGTGCGTTACGGCGAATTATTAATTTTGGTTTTTTGACTAAATTGATAGCCGCCTAACGCACCC
>NZ_JASJFB010000515.1:0-2566 GCF_030065455.1 Microcystis sp. M53602_WE12
CTCTGGTTTTTGGCCATTATATCAAATCTTAACTCGATTGTCTATCTTTTGGTATTAACCTATTTGTGCCTTAAGTCCTTTCCTGTATGGGTTTCAGCTACTTTTGAGCGTAGTTGCTCTCATCGAATTTTATTTTAAGTTAATTATTTGCATAACAATTCCCGAAGAGCCAAAAAAATTAAACTAAAATCACCAAAATTCCGAAATCAAGAGGAAAGCCGCTGATGTTTTTCCATAAGGCAAAATCAGACTAAGCCGCTTTACCCCTCTGAATTGAGGAATTTTACCCCTACCCGAAAAATAGAACGGAACCTTGACAGCACGAATCATCACACCAGCACCTTTTCAGTGATCAGTTATCAGTTAAGTACCTAAGCAAAATTAATTACACATATCTAACCCCCCCCTTGCCTCTTGCATGAGTGCCTTTCTTCACTAGGAAATTTATAACGCATCTTTCGATAGTTAGTACAGTTATTTTTATGACAATCACACAGAAACAGTTTGATACATTAGTTGGAACGCTAGAAAAATTCTCGAAGGCACATCCTAGGAGTTATCGCCTACGAGTTGCCCTGTTTGCCATATTAGGGTACGCCTACATCTTTCTGGTGCTTGCTGGGCTGTTAACACTAATTGGATTAATTGTCTCATTTATTGTTTTCAGTCACCGTGTCAATTCTGTCATTATTAAGCTGGCTATTTTGTTACTAATTCCAGCATGGGTGATTGTGCGATCACTTTGGGTGACCGTCCCTGAGCCTGAAGGTTTGAAACTTAATCGTCATCAAGTTCCTAAATTATTCGCTCTAGTCGATGAGTTGACGACTAAACTCCAAGCTCCCCGATTTCATAACATCCTGTTAAATCAAGAGTTCAATGCAGCAGTCGTTCAAGTTCCACGACTGGGTATCTTTGGTTGGCAGGAAAACTATTTACTTTTGGGACTTCCCTTGATGCAGTCATTATCGCTGGAACAACTTAAAGCAGTTATGGCGCACGAGTTAGGGCATCTCTCTGGTAACCATTCTCGCTTTGCAGCATGGATTTATCGAATTCGCAAAACTTGGATGCAGATTTATGAACAGTTACATCAAAGCGATCAATCTGGAGCCTTTGTTTTATTTAATCGCTTTTTAGATTGGTATTGGCCTTCCTTTAATGCCTATTCTTTTACCCTGGCACGAATGAATGAGTATGAAGCTGATCGCTGTGCGGCTCAACTCACTAGCGCAAACAACACGGCTGAAGCTCTAATTAACATAGAAGTCAAAGCTCGTTTTCTGGAGAGTTCCTTCTGGTCAGATATCCAAAAACGGGCAGAGCATCAGGCTGATCCACCGAGCAATGCTTATTCATCTATGTTGACCGTTTTGCATAATCCAATTGCCGAAGAGGAGACCAAACAATGGTTAGAGCAGGCGCTTGCACAAAAAACCAGTTATGCAGACACCCATCCCTGTCTTGCTGATCGGTTAAAATCGCTGGGTTATCAGACTACTCAATTAGAAACGTTACCTCAACCCGCAACAATCCAAATAAGTGCAGCAGAACACCTTCTGGGAAAGATGATCTTACACAAATTTGCGAAACAGTTCGATCAAGATTGGAAAGCAGCCATATCGACACCTTGGCGACAGCGCTATGCATACCTACAGGAAACCAAAGACAAACTACGAGCATTAGATCAAAAAGCCCAAATGCAGACTCTGCCTGAACAAGAAGCATGGGAACGAGCCTATTACACCTTGGAATTACAAGGTGGTGAAGCAGCACTTCCCTTCTTACAAGACGTGTTAAAAATTCAGCCCGATCATGCAGAAGCAAACTATGCTATTGGACAAGTTTTTTTACACAAGGCTGATGCATCAGGCATTGCCCATATCGAAAAAGCCATAGAGCAAAGAGTGGATTGGGTCATAGCTGGCTGTGAGTTAGTTTATGGTTTTTTCTGTCAACAAGGTCAAACTGAAGAGGCTCAGAAATATCGCGCACGAGCTGAACAACATTATCAACTTTTACTAAAAGCTCAACAGGAAAGAGCTACTGTGGGTGATTACGATAGATTTCAACCTCACACTCTGAAAGCATTAGAGGTAAATGAACTGAAACAGCAGTTAGCTTGCTATCCGCAGGTTAAAGAAGCTTATCTAGTAGAGAAAGTGGTCAGGTACTTTCCTGAAAACCACTTCTGTGTTCTAGGGATTGTTCGTAAACGAGATTTGATTGAAAGTTCGGATGCGCCTCATAAATTAATTAACTTGCTCGTTACCAATTTACAGTTTCCTACTCAAGCCTATATCATCATCTTGAACCACGGCAGTTCTGATAAGCTCAAGAAAAAGATTTGTCAGATTCATCGGTCTTTAATTTTTCGACGTTAGTGGGACTTAAACGCTAAATAAAGATCAAATCGAGTATAATCGTTAAAGAGTAAGCACTTTACGTTGAAAGATCAGCGATGAAAGAGACAACCCCAGCCGCAATGCCCCCATGCTTTGACCGATGGTGTCGGCGGTTTGACAATTGCTTCAAAAACGAAGCGCAAAAAAACGGCTTCAGACAA
>NZ_JASJFB010000697.1:0-6196 GCF_030065455.1 Microcystis sp. M53602_WE12
CTTGGTACAAAAAACAAGGGCAACAAAGCCTGAAACGACCGGCTCCTGACGACCGGCTACTGACTCCTACCCCCAGGAAAAACTTTTTCAGCAGACCCTAATTAAATTAAAAATGGATTTTAGCTTCGATCCCCCCTTAGTACTAGGGTTGATTCATAGTAGGGTTGATTCATGAATCAACCCTACCCTATAGTCCCCCCTTGATAAGGGTGGTGTCTGATAATTTTTAACGCCTACCTACTTAAATGATGAGATGATGACATTGGGGACGGAAATATGAGGAATTAGCGGAGATGAAAGCGTATATTGGAAGTAGAGCCATCCCTAGAAAAGTGAGCTACTGTTATGAACTCTTTTGCGCTTCCCGTCTTTCTGCAATCAGGTTTAACCCTACTGGCATTTTTAGTGCTGGTTATCCTCATGGCCTAAATCTTAATCCGTCTGTCTAGATTTTCATAGACAGTTAACAGCTGTTCAGCGATCGCTGACCAACTATATTGATTTAAGACTAAATCCTTGGCATTTTTCCCTCGTTGTTGGCGAATTTCAGGATTAGTGATAGCCGTTGCCAAAGTATTAGTTAAATCCTCAAGCTGACAAGCTGTCACCCATCCCGCAGCCGCTGCTGCTACCGCAGGATATAGATCCACCCGGTCGGAGATAACCACGGGAATTCCGGCAGCCATAGCTTCTGCCACTGCGATGCCAAAATTTTCATAGTAGGAAGGTAAAACAAATAAATCAGCCCTAGCGAGGAGGCTATTTTTGGCTTCTCCAGTGACAAATCCAGTAATTGTCGTATTTTTGCCCAATATTGACCGCTCGATCTGATTTTTAATCCGATTTTCGTACTCCCTGTCCTGGGGATTGCCTCCTGCTAAGACAAAATGAAAATCTAGGCCTTTTTCTAACAACCTTTCTAAACTGGGCAGCAATAAATCTAGACCTTTTTTCGGATCAAGACGGGACATATAGAGAATGATCGGTTTATTTTCGGGAAGATCAAAACCCACGGGTAGAGCTTGTGGGTTAAAAAAATCTACCCCTAGGGGGATGACAATATCCTTAGTTTTTATATTAAATCTTTCGGCAGTTTGACACTCCTGCTCACTGGTAAAATGAACTGCCGCCGCCGCCGCTAAATTGGGTTTTTCCAGAAAATTGGCATATATTTGTTTAAGTTGCCGTTTTTTTTGCAAATCTGCCGGATCGAGGGTGCCTAGGGGACGGAGAATATAGGGCAGTTGACGGTAACGAGCGATCGAAGCCGATATACTGCTCACTGGGGAGAATAAGGCATGAATATGGGCGATATCGTAATCTTTTGCCCTATTTGCCAACCAAGTAAACAGATCAAGGGAAAATTTATAGCGGCGAAAGGGAGAACAGCGAAAATAATAGATTTGATAGCCATTTTGACTAACAGGGACCCCTAAAGGCACCTCTAGGGGTGCTTGTCCCGTGTCACCATTGGAATCGGTGGTAATAATGGTCACATCTTGGCCTAGTTGCGCCAAGGCCGCTGACAAACCGAGTACCATTTGACTGGGGCCACCATAAACAAGGGAAATCGAAGGAACAATCTGAAGAATTTTCATCGAAAAATTGGGTCAGAAACCCCGCCGTTCTAGGTTGGCTTTACTGTTAAATACTAGCGCATTTGCACGATATAAGTAGGTAGGCACAATTATTTGTAGGATGGGTTAGCGGTAGCGTAACATGAGCAGGCGTTGGGTTTCATGCTTCAACCCAACCTACGTTCATCTTATAGTTAATTCCACCCACCCACTTAACATCGGACTTTAACAGGTCAAAAGCCTTATTTTAAAAGGGTTTTACCATTATTCAGCAGACCCTATGTAAGTTAAACTTATCACACAGAACCTAGAAGAGCCTGATAACTGATAACTGATAACTGTTAACCATTCATTGATAAATATTTAGCCACCGATTGCACATCTTTATCACCCCGTCCAGAGAAATTAATCACAATGCGAGGACTACCGGTCACTTGTGGGCAAAGAGTTTCTAAATAAGCTAAAGCGTGGGCAGTTTCTAGGGCTGGAATAATCCCTTCTAAACGGGAAACTCGTTGAAAAGCTTCTAGTGCTTCCTTGTCGGTGACACTGTAATATTCGGCGCGACCACTATCTTTTAAAAAGCTATGTTCTGGCCCGACTCCGGGATAATCTAAACCGGCACTAATTGAGTGGGCCTCGATAACTTGACCTTCGCTATCTTGTAATAAATAACTCATTGCTCCATGTAGAACCCCCGGTTGACCTTGGGTAAGGGTGGCGGCGTGTTTTCCGGAAGCGATACTTTCCCCGGCGGCCTCAACACCAATTAAACGCACGGAAGCTTCTTTAACAAACTCATGAAATAAACCCATAGCATTAGAACCACCCCCCACGCAAGCGAGGAGAATATCCGGTGAACCGCCCCATTTTTCCAGACTTTGCTGACGGGTTTCCTGACCAATAACCGCATGAAAATCGCGTACCATCATCGGATAGGGGTGGGGACCGGCCACAGAACCAAGGATGTAGTGAGTGGTTTCCACATTTGTTACCCAGTCGCGAATCGCTTCCGAGGTGGCATCTTTCAGGGTTCCTGTCCCGGCGGCCACGGGTTGCACCGTCGCGCCAAGCAGTCTCATGCGGAAAACATTGAGTTCTTGGCGTTCCATATCGTGAATTCCCATATAAATCACGCATTCTAGACCAAAACGAGCGCAAACCGTAGCGGTGGCCACGCCGTGCTGTCCTGCCCCAGTTTCGGCGATAATTCGCTTTTTACCCATGCGTTTGGCTAATAAAACCTGACCGAGGGCGTTATTAATCTTGTGGGCCCCGGTATGGTTTAAATCTTCACGTTTTAGGTAAATTTGCGCCCCAGTGCCGTCAGCTTTGGCATAATGGGCGGTGAGACGTTCGGCAAAATATAAGGGACTGGGTCTACCGACGTAATCCTTGAGCAGTTGATTTAATTCTTCTTGAAAATCGGGGTCGTCTTGATACTGATTATAGGCCGTTTCTAGTTCACTTAAGGCTGGCATCAGGGTTTCTGGGACGTATTTGCCCCCGTAGCGTCCAAAACGCCCAAAAGCATCGGGATACTGGGTTGCTGTGCCGGCTGAGGCGGCATAAATCGGCGTGATAGTCATGTAAACCTTCGATGAGAGACTTATGATCCATTATAAATCTAAGGGTTTAGTCTCTGGGTTAACCTGAGTTCCAGGGCAATCATCGCCTAACCCACTTAATCATCAAAGGGTGAGCATTGCCCACCCTTTGACTGATTTTACAGCCAAATACTCACATCAACTTTTAACACCTGTCCTAATAGTAATAACCATTTTAATTGAGTCATCGGCCAGGGACAGGCAGCATCTATTGAATTGGACCGCAAAGAATTAAGAACTAGACGACCATGGAAGTAATAATAGTATAATTCCTGAGAGCGATCGAGGGATAATCCTAGCTTTAATTGTTGGCTAACTTCAATTAAACGGGTGATTAAGCGAGTATCCTCCTCCGCCGTTAAAGGATCGCCATCGTGTAATAATTTCCCAAGAGATTGCCAGAGCAAACTTTCTAAGGTTTGACGCGCTTCGGGAATATTTAATTGACAGTGTAAATGATTGGCCTCCTTAGCAATAGCAAATAATTGATCGAGATTATTTTCCGTTGCTTGCCGCTGCTCAAAATCTTTTTCTAGGGCATTAATCACCTGTAAACAACGATGAGAAATGGCAATATCGGCCGCTACCTGTAACTCTTGAGGTACGGGCAGCTCATCCCGTTGGAAAGCCGCTAAAATGCCGTAATTATCCCGATAAACTTGGGTGTATAATTGATCGAGACGTTTTTTAGTTTCGGCTGTCACCTTCTGCATGATCCGGTGTCTTTCATCGGCAAAAAGATGGGGTAAAGCAAAGAAGTTTTCTCCCAATCCGCGCCCCATTTCTACGATCATGGTCGAAACACTGGCCTGTTGTAAAGATTCAAAGAGATGATCCTTAAGATTGGTATAGATTAACCGACTGTTAAACGGTTGAATGCAGCAGTAAAAATCCCAACCTCCTAAATGTAGAACAGCAAAGACAAAATGTTCACTTTCTTGGGTAATTTCCGAGGTTAATTCCACCTGTCCCACTGCTAAAGTTAAAGACCCGATCGCTTGTTTTTGATAATCTAATTGACGGGTATTGTAACAATAAATCCGATGATGACTGGGATAATTGGTAAATAGGGAACTAATGGCGTAATGGGCCGCCACCCGTTCCAAATCGACCCGCGCAGAAGTGACCAATTGTCGATAGACATCAGCCCCATCTTGATATAACTTAACGTTACTGGGAGCGAAAGCTAGACGACTGAGGAAATTCATTTCTAATTGAATTCCAGCCACTTCTCCGGCTAATTCCAGGGCCCGGCCAGCATATCTCAAAATTTGCGTACCTTCAGGTCGAGAAATTTCCTCAAAAAACCAGCCACAACTGGTAAACATCAATAAAGCTTGTCTTTGCATTTCTAATAAACGCAAAGCATCGATTTTCTCGCTTTTACTCAGGTTGCGACTTTGATGCAGGGCGAGGAAATGTTCGATCGCGTCTGGGGATCGATCTAAAATAACTGCAATGTAGTCATCCCTTGTCTGCCAAGGATCGCGGAAAAATTCCTGTCCTTGAATCTCATATACCTTAATCAACTCATCTCTGAGCCAATTTAGGGACTCCCGCAGGGGTTTACGCCATTTTTGCTGGTAATTTCCCCCTCCCCCGCAACCACAGTCATCCTGCCAACGATTTACGCCATGGACACAACTCCAAGCGGTCACGGGTTTTAATTCCACTTCCCAAGTCGGGGGGCAAATACTGAGATAATGGGCGAAATTGGTGACTGTCCAGCCGTTTTTTGGGAAAGATTCCGTAAAAGCATAGCTAAGACACTTCTCTGTCCCCTGTTTGTGGTGGCCGAAGGTTTCCCCATCGGTAGCGACGCTGATTAACTGGGAGGGACGATGATCCCCTTTAATTGCCTGTCCCAGACGACCGACGAGAAAATCACTGCTGGCTAGGACATCATTAAAGCCCATATCCCGAGAAATTGGACCATCGTAGAAGAAAATATCCAGATAACGACCATCGGGGATGTAACAGCGATAGGGACGGGTGGGATCGATTTGACCTCCGGCCACCGCGTGCCATTGGGGATGAGGATCCTGGTCGCTAGGGAAAGGACGACAGCGCAGGGCCTGGGAAGGGGCTAAAATGGTGAATTTAATCCCCTCATCGATTAAAGCTGTCACTGTGGCTAAATCAATGGCTGTTTCCGCTAACCACATTCCTTCGGGATCCCGGCCGAAACGATGCTGAAAATCGGCTTTTCCCCAGCGAATTTGGGTGTATTTGTCCTGTTTGTTGGCTAGAGGCAGAATGATATGATTATAGACCTGGGCGATGGCGTTACCATGACCGTTTAAGCGTTGACAACTTTTTTGATCCGCTGTCAGGATGCGTTGGTAAACTTCGGGATCATGGGATTGCATCCATGACATGAGGGTAGCCCCGATGTTAAAGCTGAGATATTCGTAGTTATTAACTATTTTGATCACTTCCCCCCGGTCATTGTAAATGCGCGCAAAAGCATTGGCACGATAACACTCGTGATGGATGCGTTCATTCCAATTATGGAAGGGATGGGCGCTCGGTTGCCGTTCAATTCTGTCTAGATAGGGATTTTCTCGCGGTGGTTGGTAAAAATGTCCGTGAACCGTGATATAAACTCCGTGAGCGGTTTTCAGGGGATCGACCCCCGTATCGGTATAGGAATAAAAGGTTGTAGAAGGATGTTCAACAAGATAAGTCATAGAAAGGCCTAGAAAATCGTTTTTTTTTGAGCGAAAATAGCTGTAGAATGTAGCGACCTGATGTTTAAAAAAACTGAAAACCTGGCCGTTTTTCACGGCCTTGTGGTCACAATATCACATTTTATTTTCCTAGCAAAGCTAGGGTTAACAATTCGCAACTTCTCTATACACAGCACTAAGTAGGGTCTGCTGAAAAAGTTTTTCCTAGGGGCAGGGTGTAGGGTGTGGGGTGTGGGGTGTGGGGTTTTACCCATTTTCATCGGGTAAATTACCTAATTTTCAGGGAAAAAGTCCAGGAATTTTCCCCCCGACCACTCCCATA
>NZ_JASJFB010000367.1:0-11290 GCF_030065455.1 Microcystis sp. M53602_WE12
AAATCCTTATCTGGCAAGAGACTTAATTGATTAGTTCGCTCTAGATAAAAAACAATTGACAAAAATCGCTAAATGCCTTTCTATATAAGGGTTCCATCCCTTATAATCCCCGTCCATTGCATAACACAAACCGAAGAGCCGGATTTTAGAGATGATTTTCGTATCAATAGATATAGTATATACTTTTTTATGTATATCGATAAAACCCTTAATAATCCATTCACCTTCATTAGTTGACACAGTTTGAGCAAAGGAAGAAGTTTGATGTTGTAAAAGTTGCAAAAAATGTTCTGGAGTCATAAATCTCTCAGATAATCAGTGGCTTTTGATAAGCTGTTCAGTCTCTAAATTTCCGAGCAGATCGAGAAAAGGCAAGGGTTTCAACACCGTTCACCCACGATTTAAATTGCGAACAGCTTATACACTGTGTAGTTTACACGCTCTAGAGTAAAGAATAGTAAAAACTTCTACTGTTAAATCTTGACCATCGAGATAGTCCTTCTCTAATCCAGCTTATCCCAGAAACCATGAGACTCTTGCTAGAACAAATGAACTAAAAAAAATCTCTCGTCACCATTCTTGTCAGAATTATGAGAATTACGTTACATTTAGTTAAGATTTAATTGGCTGCGGGGATTAATCTCAAAAAAATAACGTAAAATCCTTGACAAAAACAGCTAAATGAGTTAAGCAAAAATCTTTATCCTAGAACCACTAAACAAACATGAAACTATCCTGGAAAACGATTTTACTGTGGACATTGCCCGCCCTTGTGGTCGGTTTTTTCCTCTGGCAAGGCACTTTTGCCACGGCCACCAGTAATATCGGCAATAACACCGCCACTACCCGCATGACCTACGGACGCTTTCTAGAATACCTAGACAGTGGTAGGGTTGTTAGCGTCGATCTCTACGAAGGGGGCAGAACCGCGATCGTACAGGCCCTAGATCCGGAACTAGAAAACCGAGTACAACGCCTACGGGTCGATTTACCGGCCAATTCCCCCGATTTAATCGCCCGTTTACGGGATTCTAAAATTAGTTTCGATGCACACCCGATGCGGAATGACGGCGCTTGGTGGGGATTCCTCGGTAATCTACTTTTCCCCTTTTTGCTGATTGCCGCTCTCTTTTTCCTGTTCCGCCGTTCTAATAATATGCCAGGCGGCCCCGGTCAAGCGATGAGTTTTGGCAAATCAAAAGCTCGTTTCCAGATGGAAGCAAAAACCGGCATCACCTTTGATGATGTGGCAGGAATTGACGAAGCGAAGGAAGAATTACAGGAAGTCGTCACTTTCCTCAAACAACCGGAGAAATTTACCGCCGTTGGTGCCAAAATCCCCAAAGGAGTCCTTTTAGTTGGTCCTCCTGGTACGGGTAAAACCCTGTTAGCCAAAGCGATCGCCGGTGAAGCGGGTGTACCTTTCTTCAGCATTTCTGGTTCGGAATTTGTGGAAATGTTTGTCGGTGTCGGTGCTTCTCGCGTGCGCGATTTGTTCAAAAAGGCCAAGGAAAATGCTCCCTGTTTAATATTTATCGATGAAATTGACGCGGTAGGTCGTCAACGGGGTGCCGGTATCGGTGGCGGTAACGATGAACGGGAACAAACCCTGAACCAATTATTGACAGAAATGGACGGTTTCGAGGGGAATACGGGAATTATCATCATTGCCGCCACTAACCGCCCCGATGTTCTCGATTCCGCTCTCATGCGTCCGGGCCGTTTTGATCGCCAAGTAACCGTGGATGCACCCGATTTTAAAGGTCGTTTAGAGATTTTAGACGTTCACGCCCGCAATAAAAAGCTGGCCAACGACGTTTCCATCGAAGCGATCGCCCGTCGCACTCCAGGGTTTAGTGGAGCAGATTTAGCCAATTTACTGAACGAAGCGGCAATTTTAACCGCCCGTCGTCGCAAAGAAGCCATTACCCTCCTAGAGATAGATGACGCGGTAGATCGCGTTATCGCCGGTATGGAAGGTACTCCTTTAGTCGATAGCAAGAGCAAGCGCTTAATCGCTTACCATGAAGTGGGTCATGCGATCGTGGGTACGCTCTTAAAAGATCACGATCCCGTCCAGAAAGTGACTCTGATTCCCCGGGGACAGGCCCAGGGTTTAACTTGGTTCACTCCCAACGAAGAACAGGGTTTAACCACGAAAGCTCAGTTAATGGCCCGGATTTCCGGTGCTTTAGGTGGTCGGGCGGCCGAGGAAGAAATCTTCGGCTATGATGAGGTGACTACCGGTGCCGGTGGCGATTTACAGCAAGTCTCTGATATGGCGCGTCAGATGGTGACTCGTTTCGGGATGAGCGATTTGGGTCCTTTGTCCCTAGAAAGTCAAGGGGGTGAAGTGTTCCTCGGTGGCGGTTTGATGACTCGTTCCGAGTATTCTGAGAAGGTCGCTACTCGCATCGATGATCAGGTGCGATCGATCGTGGAACACTGCCATGAAATTTCTCGGCAAATTGTCCGCGATCATCGCGAAGTGATCGATCGAGTGGTGGACCTGCTGATCGAAAAAGAAACGATCAATGGGGAAGAATTCCGGCAGATTGTGGCTGAATACGCCTACGTTCCCGAAAAAGAACAGTTTGTACCACAGTTATAGGTTGATTTCAATCTATAGGCGATCGGGTGGGTTAAAGCTCACCCGATTTTTTTATCCCAGTTAGGGTTTGCTGAATAAATGTGAAATGTAGGCAAGGTAAGAGTTTTGTGGCTTTTTTCGCGAAACAGGTGCAAGATTTTGAGAGAATCGTCGTTCAAAACCTTGCGTCTTCATCGGCCCGCGTCCTGTAGGGGCGAAGCATTCGGACAATCACCTATCGGTGAAACCGTAGATTTTCTAACCGAATGCTTCGCCCGTACTTTTTGCCGCAAACCCTAGTTAAGGGTTCAAAAGCGGCAAAAATAAGGATTAAATTGCCTAAAATCTGTAAATAGACAATTTAATTGATTATCATTCATTCTTAATTCTCCTGACGACCGACTACTGGCTACTGACTCCTAACCCTAACAACAATTTTTGATTTTTACAATTAGTCGTCATCATCATCGTCATCGTCTTTTTTATCCCGTTGATTATTGCCGTCTTTTTGCTGCTTTTCCCCGTCTTTATCGCTATCTTCGTCTTTTTGCGGGGATTCCACCGTGGTAGGGACGTTTTTCGGTTCTTCGGCTTCTTTTCCTCCCTGACAAGCACCTAAAACCGTAGTCAAGGTTAACAGAATCAGCAAAACTAAGGATTTCATTTTCATGGTCTTTCTCCCCACTCGATCGATAAATATAACAATTTTAAGACTTTTGGGCGGTGGATAGTTTGGCCAATGCCAAGAAAGTGCATTCCCAGACTAAACGGGGTTGAACGTAGGCTAACAGCTGCCGGCGGGTTTTTTCCAAGATTTCTAAAATCGATCGCTCTCGTCGTCGTTGCCAATCCTCATACTGAAGATAACTCACATACCATAATTGGGTTTCCGTGTCAAGAGTTTGAGCAATAATTTTGGCTAATTCCAGTGCTTGGGAGAGTTTTAGGGGAAATTTGCTCAAAGATCGCGGTAAATCTTGGGGGAGACTATCGAGAAACTCTAAAGCGGCGATCGCTTCTCCGGGGCTACCTTGGGCTAAACCGAGAATTGCCGGATAATTGAGAACGCGAGCTTGTCCGTTAGAGCGGAGGACTTGAGCGAGATTTTCTTCCGAAAGACGCTGAAAAGGGATATGTTGACAGCGAGAAACGAGAGTGGGTAGTAAAGAGGAGGGACTGGGAGCAATCAGGATTAAAGTGGCTTTTCCCGGTTCCTCAAGCGTTTTTAAGAGGGCATTTGCCGCCGATTCCGTCATGGTGTCTGCTTGCTCGATCACTACCACAGAGCGGGACGATTCCAGGGGAGGACGACTTAAAAAGTTAGTAATCTCGCGAATTTGTTCGATGCGGATTTGCGGGGGGGCTTTACGCTTGAGATTGCTTTCCTGTGCTTCTTTTGCGGTGAGCAGTTTGCCTTGGTGTTGATAAGTGGGTTCAATCCAGAGTAAATCAGGATGATTGCCTCCCAGAAAGCGTTTCAGGATTAATTCCCTTGTTTCTGGCGATCGATCTCTAGTTAACAAGTCTTGACAGAAACATTTTGCTGCTAGATTGCGTCCAATCCCCTTAGCGCCGGCGAATAAGTAAGCGGGAGCGATCGAATTGATTTCAAGCGCTCTTTGTAGTAGTTCAATGGCCTGATTTTGACCGATTAACCTTGACCAATTTATCATCTTTTCCCTGCCATGGCTCGCTATTGCTGTTCCTATTTTGTCGGGATTTCTCCTCATCAGACCGGGTTTTTATACGATGATATATTAAGTTTGGGTGAATTTGAAATCATCAAGCGCCGGACCGATGTCTTGCTTTTATCGGAGGTTCCTAACGATGCTCTCTTTCCCCAGTTAGTGAAAGTGGAATTATTTATTCATCCTCCCACTAGCTCGGAACTTCAGATTGATTTATTGGTAAAAAATCATGAATTGCCCCTGAGAACTAATAATCGTTGTCGGCAATTTTTCCAATCTATTCACCAGATTATTACCAACAATTATCAAGGTCAATCCCTGACCAGAATTACCGCTTAACCCGATTTGTTCCTGTCTCCGTCAACTGACAAAGACAGGGACAAAATACCATCTTATAGCAGTTATCTTAATGGTGAGGTGGGAAGTCTCTAGTTTTTGGGAACGCCAGAACAGTAGCTGGTCATCCAGAGATGATACCAAATTGGGTGCATCTCAATTTGGTCGAAATATCTATATTAGAGCGTTTCTCCTAAAGATGAAGTGTAACCCAATTTAGTATAATGTTTATTCACTTTTCCTGGTAACGCTGGCCATCACCCACGCCAGATAACTTCTGCATCATAGCGATCCAGTTTCGACGGTCGGTGTGCATGGGCTTTGTTAGACTAAGAGCCCACAATCTCAGGAATTGGGCTCTCCCAGGTTTGGTGGGTAAAATGTATTCTAAGATACATTCCTCCTAGCGAGGGAGTGGAAGGAACCACAGAGACACAGAGGACACAAAGATCGATCGATCTAGGTCTATGTCCTCTGGCAATAACAGAAAGGAAAATTGTTAGAGTAATTTCTGTTGTTCAGCTTCCTGAAGAGTTTGATGTAGATGATAAAGAGTAATTAATATTGTCAATCCTAAAATGAGAGACAAGATTGGCAAAGAAACTATCTCCACTCCTACACCATGTTGACGCATTAGATAAGGAAAATAACTGAAGAGAGATACAAGATTAATAATAATTGGCACGAAAAAATAACGGGGGTAATAAAAACCAAAAATAATGGAAATAACATCGGCAGCAAAAAAGTATCTTTCGTGCATCTTCGGCAGTACATAAGGGACAACCAAGACTGAGATAAGAGCCAGTTGAATCATTACTGGTGTAGTAATTTTAAGGTGACTTTTGTAAATTATGTAAACGAGGTACACAATAACAGTTACTGTCAGCAATGATCCCAGGGGAACAACCCTTGAATAAAATTGATTGGAAATCCATAGATATAGATTAGGAGCATTTAATGTCAGATATTTAAATGTTCCGGCTTGATTGAGATAAATTGACAATAAACTGTTTATTGATCTGCCTGCCATCCAACTTGGAACTAGAGAGATAAAATATACTAAGGGAACAATTAATAATGAAGACCAAGAGATATATTTTTTGACACCAAGCATGATTAAAAAAGGCGCAAAAAACATTGCTTGTTGCTTAAAAGAAACAGCGATACCAAAACATATTAATCCTAATATATTTCGCTCAATAGCTAGATAATAGAGACAGGCAACTAACCAAGATGTATAAAGCATATCTGTCTGTCCCCAGTAAGAACTATTCAAAAAAACTGTAGGGGAAAACAAGACAATAATAGCAGCAATAATTGGTAATTTGCCTCTAGAATATTTGAGGCGAACTAGCTTATAAACAAAAAAAGCACAGAGAAAATCAAAAGGGATTGTAATCAGCTTGATAGCAAGAATTTTAGGCAAACTAGAATAAATATAAGAAGCAATAACCATTAAATACAAGTAAGGAGGATTGTAGTTAGCAAAATCATATTTAAAAGCACTAAATCCTCCGTTCTGGACGATAAAATCATACCACTTACTGTAATATTTCATATCCGAGGTTGAGTTTTGCCAGCGACTCAGCCGTAGTAAAAAGGCAAGAATTACACTAATTATCACAATGGTTTGATTTTCAAATCTGCGCCAGAAACTTTGTAGTAAATTCATGAAAAATAACCTAATTAAACATCAAATATTAAGTGTAAGTAGCTGGTTGTAATTAAATATGAAACTTGGGATGGGCATCTTGGGCTCTTCTCGACTTTGTGTGATAATTTTTGCTTATGGAATCGTGAAATGCTTACTGGGCAAGACTTTTAGGACTATTTTGCGGAAGAAACTATCAGTATAGACCTCGTTTCCACACAGAAACCAGAAGAGCCCATCTTGCCCGTCCACAGGAACTAGAAGCCTCTTCCACTGTCTAACAACTGTAACTGTTCAGGGGGGGGTGTCAAGCAGCCAGTGGTATTGACCCTGTGGAAGGACTCTCCTGGAGCAGCAGAGAGGGAGAATTATACTAAATCCAGTTATTAAAAACTGATTATCTATTCTCTTCCTGCGTCGATGTGAGCGGGGGAAATTGACGACGTAAAAGCAAGGAATTACTCACTACCATAACCGAACTAAAAGCCATCAAAGCTGCTGCTAGGGCCGGACTGAAAGCTAGACCCCAACGGGGCAGTAATAAACCACCGGCAATGGGAATAGCAAAGGTATTATAACCCAAAGCCCAAAAAAGATTTTGTCGGATTTTTTGCCATGTAGCCAGACTTAAATGCAGAGATTGTACCACATCCTCTAGGCGATCGCTAATTAAAACGATCCCAGCCGTTTCCATGGCCACTTCCGTGCCACCGGCCAGAGCAATACCGATGTTAGCCTGTCCTAGTGCAGGAGCGTCATTGATACCATCCCCGACCATAGCCACGATTTTGCCCTCTTTTGTCTGTAGGTCGGCAATTAAGGCCGATTTTTCGGTGGGAGCAACTTGGGCATAAAATTGGCTAATACCCAAACTATTAGCGATCGCTGTCACCACTTCTTGGCGATCACCACTGAGTAAAATCACCTCTAAACCGAGTTTTTGCAACTGATTAACGGTTGTTTGAGCATCGGGACGTAATCGATCCTGAAAAGCGATCGCGCCGAGTAATTGTTCTTCCATCCCCAGATAAATCACCGTTTTACCCGCTTGTAAAAGCTCTTGAATGCCCAGGATAGTTTCATCGATTTTAATGCCGTTCTGTGCCAACCATTGCCGATTTCCCAGAACAATTTTTGACCCCTGCACCCTTGCAGAAACTCCCAATCCGGCCACAGTTTGAAAATCTTCCCCCGTCAGGTTAGTAGGGGGAGTAACCGCGTCTAAAATCGCCTGAGCGAGGGGATGATTAGTACCACTCTCCACTACTGCCGCTAATTGTTGAATTTCCAGGGAATTAAGGATAGAAAAACTCAAACAATCGGTAATTTCTGGATGACCTTGGCTAAGGGTTCCCGTTTTGTCAAAAACCACCGTTTGCAGTTGCGAGACGGTTTCCAAAACATCGCCCCCTTTAATTAAAATACCCCGTTCGGCTGCTAAACTGGTTCCCACCAGTAGGGCCGTCGGTGTGGCTAAACCGAGAGCGCAGGGACAAGCGACCACAAGCACAGAAATCGCTAATTTTAGGGACAAAAGTAGGGGAGAAGTGGGTTGAATCATCTCGTGGTGTCCTGTGGTTGACCCTAACACCTCTGGAAACAGCCTAGTTCCCCAAAAATACCAAAAGAGCAGCACAATTAGGGCAATTATCATGACTCCGTAGGCAAAATAACCCGCTACCCGGTCCGCTATCTTCTGTACTGGGGCCTTGCGAGTTTGGGCTGATTCCACGGCTGCGATAATCTTAGCTAGGGTGGTATCAGTCCCCACCTGACGAGTTTGCACCGCAATCGCACCAGAGAGATTGAAACTGCCAGCAATGACTAGATCTCCCATTTCCTTGACCACCGGCAGCGATTCCCCCGTTAATAAAGCTTCATCTACCGTGGTTCTTCCCTGAATAATCTCCCCATCCACGGGAATTTTTTCTCCGGGTAAGACGCGCACCCATTCCCCGACGCGCAGCTGTTCCACGGGAATGGCCACGCCCACACGGTCATCTGTACTACCAATCAGGTGAGCCACTGCCGGTTGTAGGGAGGTAAGCGCTTCTAAGTCTGCGGCTGCGCGATGACGGGAATGCGCTTCTAGAGTCCGTCCGAGGAGAATAAACCCTAACAGCATGACTGGTTCATCGAAAAAGCACTCTAGACCGAGATTAGGGAAGATAAGAGCCAAACAACTGGCTATATAGGCGCTACCTGTGCCTAAACTAACGAGAGTGTTCATATTTGGCATACCGTGCCGTAATCCGCGCCAACCATCGATGAAAATATCGCGGCCGGGGAATAAAATGGCTAGGGTGGCTAAAGTCCAGTGAAAAGCAATACTTTGAAGGATGGGGATTTCTGGTCCCCCGATGTGGTGTAAGTGACCAATCAGGGAAAAAACCAGTAAACAACAAGCGATCGCTAATCGGTATAATTGTTGTTGCTGTTCTTTTTGTTGGTTTTGCAGCCGTTGATTTTGTTGAGAAAGGGGAGTCGATGAGCTGCGCGGTTGGGTGGGGAATCCAATCGCGGTTAATTTTGCGGCTAACTGCTCTGGTGCGATCGCATCCGGTTGGTATTCAATCACGGCAATTTCCGTGATTAGGTTAACTTGGGCCGATTTTACCCCTTGATTTTGGCTGAGTTGTCGTTCTACGGCACTAACACAGCCGGCGCATTTCATGCCTTTTACGTCTAGAGTAGCGGTTTTTAGTCCAGTTTCGGCGGCTAGGATCATAGAAAAAGTAGGCAAGGATGGTCTTTACTTCTATCCTAGAAATTCTCGACGGATTTTTAAACTATTTTGGCCTGTAGGGTTACAGATAGATGAAATTTCATTACAGATAGCTGAAATTTCAGGTAGCCGATCTTGTAGGGTGCGTTAATGAAATGTAACGCACCTTATCTAATGTTCAAAATTCCTGCGTTACGCTGACGCTAACACACCCTACTGGACTGTTTCAGTGCGATCTTGTAGGGTGGGTTAATGAAATGTAACGCACCTTATCTAATGTTCAAAATTCCTGCGTTACGCTGACGCTAACACACCCTACTGGACTGTTTGAGCTAATTTGGTGTATTAGAAAAATGCTATAAATTCTATAATCTAAGACTTTAAGCCGAAATCTATCGCCCTATTTTAGCTGAAACAATCCACTACATTTGATACATTTATATTGCTTAATCATCCCAAAAACCTTCAGGCTTGGCTATACGTTCACCACTACCCCAATCCTGGGGATAAATTCCTTGAGCGATAAACCGATGGATACTGGAATATTGCCAATCTTGAGGATTTTCACAGAAACCATGCCGCACTGGATTGTCATGAATATAATCGCAATGTGTTGCAAAATCTTGTTCATCTCGGATTAAATGCTCCCAAAATCGGCGTTGCCAAAGATTCCCTTCTCCTCGTTTTTGCCGCGATCGAGAAACTTCACGATTAACCCCCAATGCCTGCCCATAATGCTTTGTGACATAAGTTTTGATTAATCGTAACCTTACCGAAAAATCTTGATCATCATCTGGTAACGTCCATAAACAATGAAAATGATCAGGTAATAGAACAAAAGCATCAATCACAAAAGGATATTTCACCCTAACCTTTTCGATTCCTTGCCTAAGCGCTTTTCTAGCCACATCACAACAAAGCCAAGGCTCTCTCTGATAAGTGACTTGAGTAATAAAGAAAGTCCCTCCAAATACATGAGGTCTTCGATAATTAGACATTTGGATCGTAGAGTGTATTAATGAAATGTACAACTTGAATGATAATCAACAAATTCGTGCGTTAGGCTAACGCTAACACACCCTACATCATATCGATCTTGAAGATTAAGTGCGATGCCGCTCTTGTAGCCGATCTCGTAGTAACGCACCTTATCTAATGTTCAAAATTCGTGCGTTACGCTGACGCTAACACACCCTACTGGACTGTTTCAGCCGTAGGGTGCGTTCCCTAATGCAGGATTTTGGGGAACGCACCCTGCACATTGATTGAAGCTGTGAGGTTAGGTGCGGTGCTGCTCTTGTGGGCCCAGTTGAGGAATGTTAGCGAAGATTCCCAATGTTTAGGTTAAAATAGGGGGGCAAAAGTTGCCACAGGGTCGCTTCAATGACAGTTCGACAACCCCGCTACAGCAAAGAAGAATTTGCCCGACGTGGACACGAAGTCTATGAGTCTCAGGTACGCTCCCAAATCGAGGAAGGGAATCATGGGAAGATTGTAGCAATAGACATCGAAACAGGGGCTTTTGAAGTGGCTGACGACAGCCTAACAGCTGCTAAACAACTGTTAATACGTTTTCCTGATGCACAAATATTTGGTATTCGCATTGGACATCGTGCCGTCCATCGTTTTGGCTTTCGTTCCCCCAGTGTGTCGCCATGATGATGGGGAGCGTCAATTCGCGCCGAGAAGCAATTATTCAATTCGTAGTGCTAGGCGAAAATCACCAGAGGCAAGCGATTAAAGCAGTTATTGACACTGGTTACACTGGATTTCTCACGTTGCCTTCCGCTATCATTACAACACTAGGATTAACGTGGTATATGCAAGAAGAGGGAATCTTGGGCGATGGAAGCCTCTGTATGTTTAACGTATTTGAGGCAACTGTGATCTGGGATGGTCAGATCAAATCTATTGAAATCAATGAGTCAGAGACAGATACATTAGTTGGTATGGGTTTACTTGATGGCTATGAGTTGAATATTCAGGGTTTTGCTGGGGGATTAGTGACAATTAAACCTTTGTCATAGTCTCTAGTTAGGGTTTGCTGAAAAAGTTTTTCGTGGGGACAGGGTGTGGGGTGTGGGGTGTGGGGTGTGGGTTTTTACCCATTTTCACCCACATTCCGCACCCTCAACTGTCACATAAGCTGTCCCCCTCCAGAGACTTGAGTAAAAATACTTAGCTGGTGAAGGTTTTCTCGGTGGCCGCTAGGGCGGTCTTGAGACCCCTAATTATGCAAAAATAGGAAGTGTTGGGAAACTGAGGCCAGTGGACTATTCGACCAGGAATCAATCAACAGA
>NZ_JASJFB010000357.1:0-5926 GCF_030065455.1 Microcystis sp. M53602_WE12
CAACCCCAAGCACGGACTTGGATACTTTTCTATCGTTCCCATTATCTCGCGGGTAATACCAAAGCTATCGATGCTTTAATCAGCGCTTTCACCCAAAGAAATATGGAAACTGTCCCTATCTTTCTCTCCTCTCTGCGGGAAATTGAAGTGCAAGAGGAACTATTAACCCTCTTTTCCCACCATCCCCCAGACTTAATTCTCGATACCACTAGCTTCTCTATCCAACGACCAGAAGACAAACAAAATCATCACTTCTGGCAGTCTCTCAATAAACCCATCTTCCAAGTTATCCTCAGCAGCAGCAGTTTAGAAGCTTATCAACAGGGTTATCAAGGTCTTTCCCCCCGGGATGTGGCCATGAATATCGCTTTACCGGAAATGGATGGCAAAATTATCACCCGCGCTATTTCCTTTAAATCTGTCCTCACCCGACATCCCAAACTGGAAACGGAAATAGTTATCTATCAACCCCTCCCCCACCGGGTTGATTTTGTCGCTGATTTAACCGCAAACTATTGTCAACTCTCCTCCCTTCCCAACTCCCAGAAAAAAATTGCTCTCATTTTCCCCAACTATCCCAATAAGGATGGTCGTATCGCTAACGGAGTCGGTTTAGATACTCCCGCTAGTGGTCTGGAAATTCTTCGCGCATTACAAACCCAAGGTTATACCCTCACCGACCTACCCGACCATAGCGATGAATTAATGCGATTGCTTATTTCCGGTATCACTAATGACTTGGAGACAAGGGAATTAAAACCTATCTATCAATCTCTCTCCCTAGAAGCATATCTAGATTATTTCTCCTCCCTTCCCCCCGATAATCAAAGCGCTATGCTTGACCGTTGGGGACATCCGGACAGGGATTTTCCTATCCCCGGCATCCAGTTAGGTAATGTCTTTATCGGTATTCAACCTTCTCGCGGTTACGACCTTGACCCGACTCTTAATTATCATTCCCCCGACCTCGAACCTACCCACAGCTATCTCGCTTTTTACCATTGGTTACGACAGGAATTCCAAGTCACTGCTGTGATTAATCTCGGTAAACACGGCAATTTAGAATGGCTGCCGGGGAAAAGTCTCGCTCTTTCTCCCAATTGTTATCCCGAAATTGCTTTCTCGTCGCTGCCGAATTTCTATCCGTTTATTGTCAATGACCCCGGAGAAGGTTGCAGCGCTAAAAGACGTTCCCAAGCTGTTATCATCGACCATCTCACCCCCCCAATGACGCGAGCGGAATTGTATGGAGATTGGGAAAAGTTAGAGTCCCTCATCGATGAATATTATCAGGCAGAATCTCTTGATCCTTCTCGTTTAGCTCTGATTCGCGAGCGGATTAACGATCTGGTGGCGAAAACTAATCTCGATCGAGAGCTAGGCACGATCTCGCGTAGCGAGCGCGTTGCGACCAGCGCCTCCTTTAGTCAATTTCTCACCCTCGTGGATGGTTATCTCTGTGAACTCAAGGAAGCACAAATCCGCGACGGTTTACATATCTTCGGTCAATGTCCCCAGGGTCAGCAGTTAATTGATTTAATCCAATCGATCGCTCGTTCTCCTAGTCCCGACCGCCCCGGTTTAACCCGTTCGATCGCCCTTGACCTCCATCTCGACTGCGACCCCCTGACGGAATATAACGATACTACTACCTATCTGGAAAGTCTCGCTCAGGATTTAATTAGCCAGAAAATTGAACCTCTAGGCGAAAATACGGCAAAAGAATTGGTTTGGCTAGAAAATCAGTTAATTCCTGCTTTAAAACAAACCCCCGATGAACTTACCTATCTCTTAAAAGGTCTCACTGGCCAATACGTCCCCAGTGGTGCTTCCGGCGCTCCCACCCGCGGCCGTCCCGATGTTCTCCCCACCGGCAGAAATTTCTATTCTGTCGATACCCGCGCAATCCCCACAGAAACCGCGTGGGAAGTGGGAAGAAAGGCCGCAGAGGCACTAATTGAACGTTATACCCAAGAAAATGGCGAATATCCCCGCACTTTGGCGATTTCTATCTGGGGAACTTCGACGATGAGAAATAGTGGCGAAGATGTGGCCGAAGCCATGGCTTTACTGGGAATTCGTCCCCTTTGGGATGGTTTTTTCCGTCGGGTAGTCGGGTTTGAAATCCTTACCCCGTCTAGCTTAGGCCGTCCTCGCATTGATGTTACTGTTCGGGTATCCGGCTTTTTTAGGGACAGTTTCCCCAGCATACTACATCTTCTTAATTCTTGCATAAATGCGGTAGCTTGTCAAGAGGAAGAGGAAAAAATTAATCCTTTAGCGGCGAAAGTGAAGACAGAGAGGGAGTTTTGGCTAAGTCAGGGCTTAGGAGAAAAGGAGGCGAAACTGAGAGCTACTGCCAGAATCTTTGGCTGCAAACCTGGTGCTTACGGGGCCGGTTTACAGGGGTTAATCGAGTCACAAAACTGGCAAAATGATCAAGACTTAGCTAATGCTTATATTAACTGGAGTTGTTATGCCTATGATAGCCAAGGAACTGCCCATTCTTTACCGGAAGTATTGAGAAATAGACTGCAAGAATTAGAGATAGTGCTGCACAATCAGGACAATCGGGAACACGATATTTTCGACTCCGATGACTACTATCAATTCCAAGGCGGCTTAACTGCCAGTGTCCGGGCTTTAACCGGCAAAAATCCCGTCACCTATTTTGGTGATCATTCCCGACCGGAAAATCCCCGCATCAGAACCCTAGAGGAAGAAATTCGCCGGGTTTACCGTTCGCGAGTGGTTAACCCCAAATGGATAGCGGGAGTGATGCGACACGGCTATAAAGGCGCTTTCGAGATGGCTGCGACCGTAGATTATATTTTTGCCTACTCTGCCACTACTCATCTGGTGGAGGATTTTATCTATCAGGGAGTAGCCGAAGCTTATTTATTTGACGACAAGGTACAACAATTTATTCAGGAGAAAAACCCCTGGGCATTGCGAGATATGGCCGAAAGATTGTTAGAGGCTCAACAACGGGGATTATGGACCCAGGTGGACCAGAAAACTTTAGATCGATTGAGGGCAATTGTCCATGAGGCCGAAGGAGCGATCGAATCGGGTCAGTAATTAGACCTCTTGTAAAAATCAAAAATCTGACCTTAGGTGAGGAGTCAGTAGCCAGTAGTCAGTAGTCAGGAGAATTAAGAATGAGCATTAATCAATTAAATGCTCTATCTAAGGATTTTATGCAATTTTATGCCTATTTTTCTCATTTTTGAACTCTCAAAAATTAATTAGGCAAGAACTCTATTAATAACTGGTCTAGAATCAATCTATCAAGAAATTGCTCAAATTACTTTAGTAATGAGAAACGGGACTAAATAATGGCCAGAATTGAGGGATTGAGGATTAAAAATTATCGAGCGCTCAAGGATATAACTCTGGGCAAGTTATGGAATACTCAAAATCGAGATTCTCTGACACCGATGACGGCCGTTATCGGCAAAAATGGTGTGGGAAAAAGCACACTTTTTGATGCGTTCGGTTTTTTATCTGATTGTCTTAAAGGAGGAGTAGAAGAAGCTTGTGATGCGCGAGGTCGGGGTGGGTTTGATCGTCTTCGTTCCCAGGGTCAGGAAGGAAGCATTGAATTTCAGATTTATTACAAAGAAGATTACAATTACCGACCAATTACCTATGAATTAGCTATTGATCTAGATACCGATAATAGACCTTATGTAAAAAAAGAAAGACTCAGACAGAGAAGAAAAGGTCAAAAGACCGGATGGCCTTTTTCATTTTTACTCCTCGATGAGGGGAAAGGAATCGTCTGGAAAGGAGAAGAAGAAGGGAAACAAGTAGAAGAAGGTCAAGACCATTTTGATTTACTTAAGTTAATAGAAAAAATTAAACGAGGAGATTATGAGGATGGGGGGGAGTTAGTGGAACTGAATGATAAGCGGAAACTAGGAATTGCTACGTTAGGTTCTCTCAAACAGCATCCGAGAATTTCCCTATTTCGGAGATTTATTGAGGGATGGTATCTCAGCTATTTTACTCCCGATGCGGCCAGAAGTTTGCCCCTAGCCGGACCCCAGAAACATCTGAATATTCATGGAGATAATCTCGGTAATGTGGTGCAGTTTATGGAAAGAGAGCATTCCAAGAAATTTCAGAATATACTTAATAGTATTTCTCGTAAGATACCGGGTATAGAAAAAATTAGTACAGAAAAAAGTCCCGATAATCGACTACTATTAAAATTTAATGATCGGGGATTCCAAGACCCATTTTATGTACAGCAAATGTCCGATGGTACTTTAAAAGTATTCGCCTATCTCTTACTGTTAGAAGACCCTTCCCCACCGCCATTTATCTGTATTGAAGAGCCAGAAAACGGCTTATACCATAAACTATTAGAAACCTTGGCTCAAGAATTTAGAAAACACGCCACAGGACAGAGAGGACGTTCTCAAATTTTTATCACCACCCATCAACCTTATTTTGTTGATGCTCTCCAGCCGGAAGAAGTTTGGATTCTGGAAAAAGGTGATGACGGGTTTTCTCGGATTAAACGGGCCAGTGACAATCCCTTAATCAAGAATCTCGTCTCAGAAGGATTGCCCCTTGGTAGTCTTTGGTATAGTGATTACTTAGATGAGAGATAAGGTCATGTACTTTGAAATTTTGGTTGAGGATTTGTCGGGAAAAAAAGCACTTGATATTCTAATTCCTAAGATTATTGACATGAATGCAGGTCATACATTTAGGGTTCATTCCTATAAAGGCAGTGGTCATATTCCCAGAGACTTACAGTCTGTTTCCGATCCTAGTAAACGGATTCTTCTTGAGCGACTACCTAAACTGATTCAAGGATATGATAAAACTTTTTCTAGTTACCCTGATAATTATGCTGCTGTACTGATCGTGGTTTGCGATCTGGATAATCGATGTTTTCGAGAATTTCGACAATAATTAAGCAATTGTCTGGAAAAATCTGCTATCCAATCCCAAATTTACTTCTGTATTGCTGTTGAAGAAGGAGAAGCTTGGTATTTAGGTGATATTAATGCCATAAAAATTGCTTATCCCCAGGCCAAAAGTGCTATCTTGGATTCCTATATTAATGATAGTATCTGTGGTACTTGGGAAAAACTGGCAGATGCTATATACAGAGGTGGAGCGAAACAATTATCTAAGTTAGGTGGCGCTTCTGTGGGTCAAGAGAAAACAGTCTGGGCAGAAAATATTTCTCCTCAGATGAATGTGGATATTAATCGATCGCCCAGCTTTGGCTATTTTCGGGATAAACTACGTCATCTCAGTCAGGAAGAATCAAGATAAGTAATATTTTTTCAGGCTAAACTTTTAGGCATTTAAAATAATTGTCGAGAGCGGGGAATAGGCGATAGTGAGCAGTAAGCAGTGAGCCTAAATCCAGTTATTAAAGACCGATTATTTATACTAAATCCAGTTATTAAAAACTGATTATTTATTCCCTCTTTTGCCTATTGCCTATTGCCCATTGCCTGTCCTGATATGTAGCCTACACTCAACGGATTTAGTATTATTCCCCCTTTTGCCTCTTGCATGAGTGCCTGTCCTGATAAGTAGGGTCTGCTGAAAAAGTTTTTCGGTGGGGGCAGGGTGTGGGGTGTGGGGTGTGGGGTGTGGGGTTTTACCGGTTTTGAGGTGGCCAATTACCTAATTTTTAGGGAAAAAGTCCAGGAATTTTCCCCCTGATCACTCCCATACTTGGTACTTTTTGATTGACAAAAAGTCTAAAAGTCTTACCCAACAAGTTTTTTAGATTTATTCAGCAAGCCCTATCTAAATTACTCGTTAAGACCCCCTAAAAAACCCTACACCCCATACCCCACACCCCACACCCTGCCCCACGAAAAACTTTTTCAGTAAACCCTAGATAAATGATAGAACAGTTGTTCAACCATTAAGATTTGGTGATAATCCC
>NZ_JASJFB010000501.1:0-16656 GCF_030065455.1 Microcystis sp. M53602_WE12
ACTGCTTTAAAACACCCCAACGTATTCCAAACACTTCACGTATTCTACTCTAAGCCACGCTAGGTCGGGTCTCCAGTGTAAAAATTATTATATACTTCCTCTGACAGTTCTTTTTGCATATCTCTGGCTTTAGCGTGCCAAAGAGAGGATTCCCACATTTCATATAGGGGATTGATTTGCTCTCCTAACATTCTGGGAGGGCGATTAATTTTGAATTTTTCAGGTTGTTGTGCATAAGGTTCTAAGACTGCTTTAACGCTTGTCCCCGCAGCTTTTGTGACATGAAAAAAAATGAACTGATGACTGTAGGATATTAACATTAATCTTGCTGTGTGATAACAATAGCTCTGCCCGAGATTGGTAAGCGTATCAATTTTAGTATAAATTAAACTTGACAAAAGAGACAGTATCTAAACTGTCAGCTTGTCCATTCTGGCTGCCCTCTGGGAGATGCTCTAGGGGTTAACCCGAAAATGCACAGAAATGTCTATTTCCTTAAGAACTGAGGATTTTCTACAAGTTGTGTGAACAGTAAGACTGATGTAGAATGCTGCCAGGCATCTGAATACCCAGACGACCGCTATTGTACGCCTTTGCCTGACCATGGACTTTATATGACTGAAATCCCTAGCAACCAATCCAACTTAGTGATTTTAGGAGTCTCATCAATGACGGAAACTACCGCACCCGTCATTCCCCAGGATTTTCTCGGCATTAATCCCGCAGAAATCAACAAAAAACTTGTGTCTTGGGGAATTTCTCTGGATGAAGTCCTTCAAAAACTTGCCTCTCTTGGACTCCCCGGCATTATTTTCATTATTGCTGTTGCCGCATCCAGTAGCACTACCTATCCCATGATTTACGCACTTTTGGGGTTAGGCGGTCCGCTGGGGGTAATTGGCGGACTTGGGGTCTTAGGTATCTCTACTATTATTGGTGACATGGTTACGGGTTATGGCATTGAGGCAGTGCTGAAAGCGGTATATCTCCAACGTCGTGAAACAGAAACTCAAGAATATCTCATCAATGAGGTGAAAGGTTTGCCAATTTCTCCAGTTCTAAAACTTAACCTGAAAAAGGCTATTGAAGTAGAAATTGTCACCCAAGAACCCCTTGCTACCAAAAAAGTCGAAATTGTTGAAGAGTAGTTTTGACGGGGTTGCTGATTTGAGATATGAATCTTCTTTTCTGGGATTTTTAAAACCTAGATGCAAACTAACTTTTGCACGGGAACCTGCACAGTCGGCATTCATACCTTGATTCAGCAACGCCTTATCATTGACAGGGACTAAAAGAGCGCCGGTGCTGAGAAGTAAGTCCATAGTTGCCAATCGCTTCTAGGTGTTGAGCCGTGCCATAACCCTTGTGACGAGAGAGTCCATAATCGGGATAGCGTCTGTGCCAACGAGTAATTAAGTCATCGCGCCAGACTTTGGCCACGATACTAGCTGCCGCAATTACCGGGGATTGTTGATCTCCCTGAATTACCGCCTTTTGGGGGATTGACAAATCTTTAATAATGTGCTTGCCATCGATCAAGCAAAGATTGGGGGAAAGGGGTAATTTCCCGATCGCTCTGCTCATTGCCAGTAGGGAAGCATGAAAAATATTCAAGCGATCGATCTCTTTCACCGTAGCATAACCGATGCGACAAACAAAATCCCGTTGTATTTGCCGGCTCAACTTTTGCCGTTTTTGGGGGCTAAGTTGCTTACTATCCTTCACCCCCAACTCCCACAGCCGTGCAAAACCAGAGGGGACAGTGACCACTACCGCCGCCACCACGGGGCCAAATAAAGCCCCGCGCCCCACCTCATCGACACCGGCAATTAAGGGTTCTGCGCTCATGACTCATCGACAGTGGCGGAGGAACGACGACGACGACGACGCAGCACCGCGGTTTCAGCCTCTATTTGTGGCTCCTCCGTCACCTCGGCGCTCACCGGGGTCTCTAAAGGAATGACTTCGCCCAGAAAAACTGGAGTTTCGGTCGTAATCGGTTCGGGCGTAAAAGTCACTGGTGGACTAGCTTCTTGGTTGATTTCCTGACTAACTTCGCTAGTGGTGGAACGACGACGACGGCGCACCAAGGAACGATTTTCGGCTTCCTCGCCGGTTTCCGTCGCTTCTACCGGGGTGTCCTCGACTTCTAGGGTAGGAGTCAAGGATATTTCAGGAGTAACAGGCATTTCTGGGTTTTCCGCTTCTCTTTCCCCTGCCAGTTTCACGGAAACAATCACCGATTTCGGGTCTTTAAACTCCTTATCCACCAGAATCAGGGGAGAAATGCCCATTAAAGAATAAACTTCCTGTTCTACCGGGGTCATTTCCACGGAAACCCGCTCCCGTTCGCTGACGGGGATATTTTTGGCGGCGCTGGCATCTTCTCCCCGTTTCGAGAGACGGGCGGGGCGTTCTCGTTTTTCCTCAAAGCGTTGGGGTTCTGATTCCGGCTCGATTTCGTTGTTAACACCGTTAGTAGAGGCTTTTTCGCTCCGTTCCTCTTTTAGTAACAGTTCCGAGGGACGACGACGACGACGACGGCGAGAATTATTAACCTGTTCTTGATAGTTGGGATGGAAGGAAATATCCATCTCTTGAGCGTTTTCTTCGGCCTCAAATTCGGAGAAAACTTCTAGATAGGGTTCGGCCGCCGCAACGCTAGGAGCGCTCTTATCGGGCAGAACTTTTGTATTAGTTGAAGCAATGACAAGGGTTTCTTTTTCCGCACGGCTAACGGTGGGGTTTTCTAGGGCGATGGCGTTGCCTTCTCCTGGTAGATGGGCTAAATGACCTAGTCCGCCGCAATGGTCACAGGTTTTGCCGAATAATTCATAAATGTTTTTCCCCTGACGCTTACGAGTTAATTCCACTAACCCCAATTCCGATAATTGGGCAATCTGAGGCCGGGCCTTATCGCTTTTCAGGGCCTTATTAAACAATTCCAGCAGTTTCAACTGGTCGCGACGGGAATCCATATCGATGAAGTCCACCACCACCACACCGCCGATATTTCTCAAGCGCAGTTGTCGGGCGATTTCTGTGGCGGCCTCGCTATTAGTCCAGAGTACGGTTTCTCGGGCCGTGGCCGAACGGGTAAAGGAACCGGAGTTAACATCAATTACCGTTAAAGCTTCCGTCGGTTCGATGATAATGTAGCCGCCGGAGGGTAAATCAACCCGGGGTTTGAGGGCCTCGCGAATGGCGGCGTTAACCCGGAAATAGTCGAGAATTGGCTGGGTTTCCCGATGGGAGTCGATATAAACCCCTTCGAGAGCTTTGCCGCCGCCCCAGTTCGTCAATTGCTGTTTAACTCGTTTTACCGCCACCGGGTTATCCACAACAATGCGATTGACATCGGCACTGTACATATCCCGCAAAACCCTTTGAATAAAGTCATCATCGCGGTTAAGCAAGGCCGGGGCGCGGCTGCTGACGGCCATCTGTTGGATGCTCTCCCACTGTTTTTGCAGAAATTCCAAATCCTCGATAATCGCTTCTTCCGCTTTGCCTTCGGCCTCGGTGCGTACCAGCAAACCCATCCCCGCCGGTTTGACCAAAATCGCTAAAGCTCGTAAACGGGAGCGCTCGTCTTCACTGCGGATGCGACGGGAAAGATTCACCCCGCGACCATTGGGCATCAATACCAGATAACGACCAGGGAGAGTGACATTTCCCGTTAGTCGCGGTCCTTTATTGCCGGTGGGTTCCTTCATTACCTGTACCAGCACTTTTTGCTGGGGGGCCAGTAATTCCGTGATAGCACCGGCGGTTTTTTTCAGTCTTAAGGGGCCCAGGTCGGTGACATGGATAAAGCCATTGCGTTCCGCATCGCCAATATTGACGAAGGCTGCATCTATCCCGGGGATGACATTTTCTACTAATCCTAGATAGATGTCGGCCACCTGCTGATTACCTGTGGCTACAACTAATTCCTGAATTTGATCTTCCCAAAAAACAGCCGCTATATGGTGTTGTTCGGCTATGATTATTTGTTTTGGCATTCAATTTCCTCAATCTTTCGGTTTCAAAAGCGACGGACCATGGGCTATTTGTCTATGCTTTGAGGCTACTTCTGGAAATCTGGTCTTGTTAAGAAAGTTCTAAGAAGATGAGTCCGCATCGTTAAAGCCTCATCTTGATGTTCATCTGCCTCTCAGACGTGGGAACTGAGTCTTGGTTTCAGTTGTTAAGTCTGTTTGGCAACTGCCGGCTTGACCCACAATTAGGTAAGCACAGCCAGGAGACGAGATTTTCAATTAATCCCTGAGTCTTGCTCGATAACAGCATTTTTTATCCGTTTCCGCCAGTTCTGTCTATCAGAATCTAGGAAAAAAGGAGTTTTTGAGTTACTCCCCTCGGCAACAGGTTTCTGTGGAAGGGAAAATAGCGCACTTTTCGATTTTCCAAAAACCACGATTCTTTTAAGAAATGCTTTAATCGAGTCTTATAGACGACTATAACTCACTCGGTCACTCTCTGACAAGACGATGATCCCCTGACCAAGATAAATTTTTCGGGGCAAGAAAGGAGTCAGGAGCAATGATAGGCAATAAAATAGACCTAAAAAGCTATATAGCCGACTTTTAAGGCTAAAATTCCCTTTTTATCCCCTTTTGGCTTTCTTTAAGAATTAATCAACCCGCCAGTACCGCTAGAATTTTGACCAGATGACCAGATTGACGGTTTCCTTAATCCCTTAATTCCTGTTCCGGCAAGGCGATAACGTTCAAAATTCCCTGTAAATCGGCTTCTGACTCGATTTCTAGCAATTCTTGCAGGTAGGGACGATAACGGTATAGTCGATAACCTTTCCCCTCTAACCATCGGGCCACGGCTAAATTACTGCCTTGATTAGCGGCAATATTTTCGTAGAGAATAAAGCGCTAAATAATCACTCATAATCTAGTATGGACTGCACCCATTTGGGCGGACGAGAAATCGGATTACCGAGGCGATCGAGAACTAATAACGCCACTAAATGCACGGCAAATAAGTATAATAAACTATTGACAAATATGCCCACAACTGCTACCGATTGCACTTGCAGCAGCGTCGGTTTAGCGAGAATCCCTAACCAGGTGAAAATCCAATCGATAAAATTAGTCGCTTGGGTAATCACATATAACCAGAGATTTTCGCCTAAAAGAATTGAAAACAGCCAAAAACGAAAGAATAAACCAAAAGCCCCCAACAGTCCCCCGGTCAAGATAGAAAATTCCCAGCGCGCACCCCGGCGCCAGCATAGCCCCAATTGTAACCCCATCAGGCCGTGGGGAATCAAAAAGACAATACTGCGAGTCGGTCCCATTAACACCGACAAAAGTAAACTGGAAACTAATGCTGTCATCCAAGCACAACGAGCGCCCCAACGTAAATAGGCTAAAGCGATAGGAATCGGGAAGAAAACCCTTAATAAAGGTCCGAGGGGAAAATAATAGTCAATTAACCAGATTAAACTGGTAGCACTGGCCAAAAAAGCCGTCTCCACCGTGATCAGGGTAGCGATAGACTTGAGAGGAGATGGTTGGATAGGTTTGGCAGTGGGTTTATCTAGGGGTTTCCCTTCTTCCCCCAGATCTACCCAATTGGTTTCATCTATTGTCTCTTCTGAGGATTGAGCGGGAGAATTAGCGTTAGAATCATTCATTCTATCAGTTATCCGGTGGTCGGGACGGGTTGGCAAGCTATTCTTAGCTTAGACTTGTGACTCCCAGTCAGGCAAGAGGCAAAAAATACTAAGCTGTTGACTATCTAAATGGGAGAGGAGAGTGAGGTGTTAGGGGTAGGGAAATTTACGGAAAATATTCCTATTTTCACTGAAAAAAAACGGCTCTAAATACCTTCTAAATCGGCTCCTAACTCGCGTAAGAGAGATTTTAATTGTTCTATTTGTTGTAAAGCTAAAACCTTCTCTTGACGTTCCTGTTTAGCCACTTCTGCGGGGGTAGGAATTAATTCACCCTCCCTATTGAAATAGCGTAATTGTTGTTGATAAATACCCAGAAATAAGCCTAATAGATCGCTCCATAGCCAACCCCTGTCCGTCGGTTCAATTGCTTGATATTGCCCTTCCATTAGCCGAAATCCTTGTAATTCTAAGGTTTCAGGATCGAACCAAAAATAATCGGGAGTGCGAAAAATATCTTGATAAATTTGTTTTTTCTCGCCGCGATCTATTTTGGCGGTACTAGGAGACAGAATTTCCACGATAACATCGGGATATTTGCCCCCTTCTCCCCAAACTACCCAACTTTTTCGATCTAAGCGTCTTTCTGTTCCCAAAACGACAAAAAAATCTGGTCCGCGAAAATACTCAGATTTTTTCTGATTAGGACTATAATAAATGGTCAAATTAGCGGCGGCAAAATAATCATTACGCTCTTGCCATAACCATTCTAAACACTGAAGTAAAATCAGAATTTGTTGTAAATGAGCGTAGCTTTCCAAGGAGGGTTCCTCACTCCAGATATCCCTGGGGGGAAATTTTACCTCATCCGCACAAAACTCGTTATTGTCGATGATGGGAAAAGTGGTCATCTTTTTTGAGGTTGGGTGTCGGTCATCTCATTATATCAAAAAAGGTGGGCGATAAACCCACCAGAAAAATAATCAAAAAACCTCAACGATAATTAGGACTTTGGATATCTCTAAGACGCGCTTCGGGGCGTTTAAATCTGTCCATTTGTGCCTCAAAGAATTGACGATTTTTAAGTAAATGTTTGGGATTAGGATCGTCGAGGGGATAAAGTAAAGCAGTGCGTAGAGCTTGAATAACTGCTGAAGTAACATTATACATCGAGCGCTGGAAACTAATACCCAATTGAATCAAAATATCATCTTCCCCCCGGCAGTTTTGCTGATAGTAATCAATTAGATATTGGGGTAAAAAATGATACATATCATCCATTAACAACGTGGGAGGAATTCCCGCAGTACCCACGGGGAAAACATCCGCATAAAGAATGCCATAGTGAAAGTCTTTTTGTTCGTCAGGAACCTGTTTTGCTTGGGCATTATAAGACTTTGTACCCCGGAAGGGAGCAGTACGATAAAAGACCGCTTCCACATAGGGTAAAGCCGCTTCATAAAGCCAAGTAAAAGCCTTTGATTTGGGGATAATTTCGTAGCATTGACCATCAATATAAACGTGATGATAAATCGGCCGGCCAGCGATGGCAAAAATACCATTAACGAGGAAATTCATAGCATCGGGAACACCTTTAAACCCGCCTTCATCGTAGATATCAGACATCTCGAAAAATACCGGGGCCATCACTTCCCAGAATAGTCCTAAATTAGAGTAGTAGGACATCATCCGCACCTGTTCCAAAAACATATCGGGGAACAGGTCATAAAGTTTCATCATCACGGGGTTTTTCTTGAAATAGGCCTTAATAGCGCGGTCGGCATTTTGGCGATATTCTTCTGAATCAAGATAGGCATCAAATAAACCCCAACCCATATCGCGGCCATGCCATAACATGGCTTGCATACAAGCTTCGGCAAATTCCATATTAACGCGGTCATGCCAGAGGTGATGGATTAATCTGGGCATTTTTCGGGTTTTACCTTTATCCATGAATTCTAACAATTCAGGGTGAGCGGAACCCGTACCGCGCCAGATGCGTAAATCGGCATTATCGCCAGCGTAATGATTTTGTAGGTCTAGGTATTCTTGGGGTAGAAAATATTTAAAAAAGGGCAAAGGATCGAGGAAAACTCGTTCGGCAATATAGAGCAGATCTCGCCAATAAAAATCCATCGGCACGGCATAAGCTTTATAAATGCCGATAATTTGCATCAGGTTTTCGGGAGTATCCGGCAACATGGAACCACCCGCTTCTAAACGATGGATAATGTCGGCGAATTCGTGAGTAGAAGGGGGAATTTTGGCTTTGATTAATGTCCCAGTCATAGTTTTAGGTAAAGTAATTAGCAGCGGTTACAATAATTCGGAAACAGCAAGGGATAACTAACTAGGGTCTGCTGAAAAAGTTTTTCGTGGGGGCAGGGTGTGGGGTGTGGGGTGTGGGGTGTAGGGTTTTACCCATTTTCAGACGGTCAATTACCTAATTTTCAGGAAAAAAGTCCCGGAATTTTCGCCCCGATCACTCTCGGCTGGCACTTTTTGAGGTCAAAAAAGTCTAAAAGTCTTATCCAACAAGGTTTTTAGATTTATTAAGCCAACCCTAACTATTACTCAAAAATTTACCCCGATTCAACCAGTTGGTTTTTGAGGACTTTTGCGAAGATTTTTTGAGGACAAAACTAGGTTTTGCTTCCCCCGATAAGCTGGCAACCATCGAGTTAGTGGTGGGTTCAATCCAACGGACTAAATAATTGGGTTGAATACCTAAAAAGACGATTAATACCATTAGGACAAAAGCGGGTATAGTTTCCGATTTCAAGACTTTGGGATAGTAGGCAAGTTTATTATCCAATTTACCAAAACAGGTGCGATTAAGCAGGATAACAAAGTAAACCGCCGTTAAACCGGAAGCGATGATACAGAGAACCGTCTGCACGGGAAAACGGGAGAAACTACCCTGAAAAACGATAAATTCCGCCACAAATCCCACTAATCCGGGAATCCCGGCGCTGGCCATACCGGCGAGAATTAATAGGGCGCTAACCAAGGGTAAACCGCGAATTGGGTTCATTAAACCGTTTAAAACGTCTAAATCTCTAGTTCCGGCTTTGCGTTCGACGATGCCCACCAGATAGAATAAGAGGGCGAGAATAAGACCGTGGCTAATCATTTGCGCGACGGCACCAAGGACGCTTAAACCCGTGCCGGCGGCGGCTGCTACCAGTATATAGCCCATGTGACCGATCGAACTGTAGGCCACCATGCGTTTAATGTCTTTTTGGGCAATAGCGCTCAAAGCACCGTAAATAACGCTAATAACGCCGACAATTGCCAGTCCGGGGGCGATTAAAGACCAAGTTTCTGGGAATAATTGCAGACCAAAGCGAACTAAGCCATAAGTACCGAGTTTAGCGAGGATACCACCTAATAAAATTGCTGTAGCGGGGGAAGCTTCCGTGTAGGCATCCGGTAGCCAAGTATGGAGAGGTACGAGGGGAATTTTGATGCCAAATCCCACTAACAGCAGAGTTAAGAGTAGTAACTGGGTTTTTTGGGAGAAATCGGCGGTCGAGAGGGAGGAATAGTCAAAAGTACCACCGTTGAGGAAACCTATGCCTAAAAATGCCGCTAGGACTAATAACCCAGAGACAGCAGTGTAGAGAAGGAATTTAATCGAAGCATAGCCACGTTTTTCGCCTCCCCAGATAGCAATCATCAGATAAAAGGGGATTAATTCTAGTTCATAGAAAACGATGAACAGCAGCAGGTTTTTGGCCATTAATGCCCCAGAAACCCCGGCGTTAATCAGGAGGATTAGGATGTAATAAAGTCGGGGACGCTCTACTTTTTCTTCGGTACTATAGATAGCTATTCCTGTCAAGAAACAGTTTAAAATAATTAACAGTAAGGACAAACCATCGACTCCGAGGTTATAACTTAAACCGATTGGTTTTGCCCATTCGCGGTATTCAGAAAATTGAAAGCCATTACTGGTTAAGTTATATTGGGTCAGCAGATATAAAGACCAAAAGAGGACGGCGGCAACAAAAAAGAGGGTAATTTGACGTAATTTTGCTGGGGCAAATTTATCGGGGAAAAGACCGACGATAATTGCTCCAATTATTGGCAACCAAAGCAGGGTACTGAGCATATTGGTATCGATCGAATTTATAATGACTGGGATGAGAAAAGGATTAGCCAAACGACACGATGGCTAATCTAGAATTGACTAAATTAAACTCACTTTGCCGGTATCGAGATCGTAGTAGGCTCCAACAATTTTTAATTGTTTTTTATCTACTAAATCACCCATGACCGGGGATTTGCCCAATTTCTCTACTTGATAGATAACATTGGATTTAATCGCTCGCTCAAGTTTGTTGGAACCGGGTTGTCTTTCGGCCCGATCAACTCCCACCTGTAGGCCATCGATTAAACGACCGATTTGTCCAGGGAAACGACCCCCTTCAATGGTGGCTTTTACCGCTCCACAACGAGAATGGCCAAGGACAACAATTACCTTGGCTCCTAACACCAACGTGCCGAATTCGAGGCTACCAATTTCTTCGGAAGTGGCTAAATTTCCCGCTACCCGACAAACAAATAGATCTCCTAATCCTTGATCAAAAACAATTTCTGCCGGCACGCGAGAATCGGCACAGCCCAAAATTGCCGCAAAAGGGGCTTGACTTTCGGCCACTTCTGTGAGTCGAGCTTGATCGCGGTTAGGACTTTTTTTTCTTCGTTCCCAGAAACGTTGATTGCCTTCCATGAGCATAGTTAAGGCCTGGTCTGGGTTCAATCCTTGATTTTGAGCCGTTAGCCATGGCTGGGAATTAACGGCGGTTTGGGCGTTACTTTTGGACAACTGAGAACCCACAACAGAGGCGGCTAGACTGGTTCCCAAAAAACCACCCCCATAACGGATTAATTGGCGACGAGAGGTATTGAACATAGGTAATTGTTTCCATTAATCAGGACAAATCCTATTGTCAGGGCCGGGGATGCTAAAGAAAAGCCTAAGTTATCAAATCTTTAACTGAAAACTAGAGAAATTTGTGCTAGTAGGGGCCAGCAGATGATAATACCGATCAAAGCGACCCCCAAAATAATCGACAGAAAGTAAAATTGGGTTTGGCCCGAGACGTTATATTTCAAACTCTGACCACCAAAAACCGTGGCTAATCCCACCAGGTTAACGATGCCATCCACCAGAAAGGTATCGATCCAGTTAATAATTTGCGAGATTAATCCGACGACAAAAACGATGGTAACTTTATACAATTGGGCTGTATAAAGGTCGTTGGCAAAGAAATCTTGAAGGGCTTTCGGTTGAAAAACGATCGGTTTGGAGATATTTTCATTCAGGTAAATATAGGCTGCCGGAATTACGCCAGCAGCACTGGAAAGTACCAAGAGAAAAGCCACTCCCAGATTTAAGTCACTTGGTAATAAATGCCATTGCGCCAATAAAATCGGCAGATGAAGGGCGAAACCCATGGTCACAGTCATGGGGATAACTAAGGGCCAAAGAGCTTCCGGAGAGCGCAGGGTCATTGGTTTGATTTTACCGCCAAAGAAAACGCAAAATTCTCTAGTGACACTAAAGGCAGTTAAAGCATTGACCAACAATAGCACTAATAACAGTAAACCACTGATTTCTGCGAGGCGATCGCCCATGCGGGCCAATGACCAAAAACCACCAAAGGGAGGCAGTGCGACTAAACTAGCGGCACCGACGAGATAACAAATACCGGAAACGGGACGACGGGACCATAAACCGCCGTATTGGCTTAAATCTTGGCTGATATTATTCCAAATGATGTTACCCACCACCATGACTAACAGGGACATAGCGATCGCATAAGTAAAGAGTAACACTAAAGCGGTTTCCGTTTGTCCGGTGGCCACAGCGATAAAAATCAGCCCCATGTAGGCGCTGACGGAATAGGAGAGGGAGCGCTTGACATCGATCTGGGCGATCGCAATTAACCCCGCACCGATGGCAGTAACAGAGCCAACAATGATCATTACTTGCAAGGTTAAGGGCGATAATTGTAGCACCGGCTCTAATTTCACCAATAACCAAGCGCCAGTGGAAACAACGACGGTATTCCGCAGAATTGTCGCTGGCATCGGTCCCTCCATGGCCTCATCTAGCCATAAATGCAGGGGAAATTGAGCGCATTTGCCCATCGGACCTGCAATCAGGGCTAAACAGAGTAAATTAGCCACATTGGGGTTTAAATCGGCTGTAGCCGCCCATTCTGCCAATTGGTCAAAGTTCCAGGTTCCCGCCAGGGGTAAAAGGGCCACCACTCCCATCAAGAGGATTAAATCGCCAATCCGTTTGGTTAGAAAAGCATCCCGCGCCCCCGTTACCACCAGAGATTGATTGAACCAGAAACCAATTAGCAGATAAGTGCCGAGGGTGAGAACTTCTAGCACACAATAGCTGAAAAATAGCGAATTACAGATAACGAGGGCGCACATACCCCCTTCAAAGAGGGCGACGAGAGAATAAAACCTTGCCCAACCCCAATCCATTTCTAGATAGGCGATCGCATATACCTGGGCGGCGAGGTTTAAGCCAGTAATTAGCAGTAAAGCCCCGATATTAACGACCGAAATCTGCACATCTAAAGATATGCTTAAATCTGCGGCATTTAGCCAATTAAATGCTATAGATTGGGGCGGACGACCCCAAACGGCGATTAAAGCAAAAAGGCTATGCAAAAAAGCCCAGCAGGTCATGATCAAGTTCAGATAACCGGCCGGTCGCGGGCCGGTTTGCCGGATAATACCGGGAGACCAGGGTAGAGCGAGAAGTGCGCCCGCAAAGGCGTAAAGAGGTACCAACCAGATAGTCTGGCTGAAGGACTCGAACATATAAACACCTCAAGAAGAAAAATGATCCTGAATTAAAGTTTAAGGTTTAATGGCTCACTAATAAGCTGTCACCATTTTTTAACGAGGCATTAATCGGGATAGTTTGACTAGCTTCCAGCAGGTATTTTAAAAAAGCATCGGCAATCACGGAAAGTTGTTTTCCGGCCAGATAACAAACGTACCAATTGCGCTGAATTGGAAACTGTTCCACGTCGAGGATGGCTAATTCGCCGTTTTCCCCTTCCGAGATGAGAGTGTGCTTAGATAGTACCGATAGCCCCAAACCACCAGAAATAGCCTGTTTAATGGCTTCGTTACTGCCTAATTCCAAGCGCACCTTAACTTTAATATCGTGGAGATTAAATAATTTTTGTACCGCTTGACGGGTTCCAGATCCCGATTCGCGCATAATAAAAGGTTGCTGGTTGAGGGATTCAAGGGGGAGATTTTTCTTACCCACCAATGGATGATCCCGTCGCGCCACCACCACTAGGGGATTCTCGAGGAAAGACTGAGAACAAAGTTCCACTTCTTCCGGCGGTTGACTGAGAATATAGAGGTCATCCTCGTTGTTTAACATTCGCTCTTGCAGTTTCTGATGATTAGTCACTTGCAGGGCGATGTCAATACCGGGATACTGTTGACAGAATGCCCCCAGTAATCGCGGTACAAAGTATTTAGCGGTAGTAATTACGCCTAAAGTCAGCTTTCCCTGTCTAGTTCCCTTAATATCGGCCACTTTCATTTGAAAGTTGTCCAATTTATTAAAAATCTCTTGACAGGTGAACAGTAATTCCTGACCCGCTTCGGTTAAAAATAAACGTTTGCCAATTTGCTCGAATAGCGGTAAACCCACAGCTTTTGTGAGTTGTTTGACTTGGGTTGAGACGGTAGGTTGAGTGATAAATAACTCCTCGGCCGCCTTGGTAAAGCTACTGTGTCGAGCGGTAGCCTCAAAAACCCTTAACTGGTGCAGGGTTGCCTGTATCAAGTTCTTATCCCCTTCTCAATAACAACTATTTGTCACCATCAATCCTAACGTTTTTATAGATTCTAGTCAATTAATTTTTTGATAAATATAGACTTTAATAGATATAACCGCCGCTTAAGACCTTTTGTCAGCCATCAGCTTTTTTCTCCCTCCTCCCCTCCTCCCCACTCCCCCACTCCCCCATTACCCCATCTCCCCCATTACCCCATCTCCCCAATTCATAATTCATAATTCATAATTCATAATTAATAATTGATAATTCATAATTCATAATTATCTTGCTATAATCAGAAAACAACCATCTATTAAAAATAAAAGACAATGGTTAGTTATCTTGATATTGACGACGATCTTCTTTTCCCCGATAGCGATGGTCAACCGATGGCAGATAATACCGAACAATATGAGTGGATTGTCAAAATTAAGGAGAATTTAGAGATTATCTTTGCCGATGACCCTAAGGTGTTTATTGCCGGAGATTTACTCTGGTATCCTCTGCGTTCTACTTTGGTTTCACCGGTTGCTCCCGATGTGATGGTAGCTTTTGGTCGTCCCAAAGGACGGAGGGGTTCCTATCGTCAATGGCAGGAAGAAAATATCGCTCCTCAAGTGGTTTTTGAAATTCTATCACCGAAGAATACAAAAGCAGAGATGAGTCGAAAATTAGAGTTTTATGACACATATGGTGTAGAAGAATACTATTTATATAACCCGATGCGCTGTCGTTTACAAGGTTGGCAAAGACAGAGAGAAAATTTAAGAGAAATTATCCCCATCAATGACTGGATAAGTCCCCGTTTAGGTATGCGTTTTATCTGGAATAAATCTAGTTTAGAATTGTATCGTCCTGATGGAGAGAAATTTTTAACAACTGTTGAGTTAGAGTCTCAAATGCGTCAAGAAAAGAAACGTGCCGATAAAGAAAAGAAACGTGCGGATCGACTAGCGGAACGCTTACAGGCGTTAGGATTAAGTTTAGAAGAAGAATAATACCATTTTTCTTTATTCGTAGCAGGCATGACCATCTCTGTCGTTACTTTTGAAAAATAGCATTAGAGCAGGTTTTTTTCCTAGGTTATTAGTAAACAGTTATTAAGTTCACTTAAGTAGGTAGGCGTTAAAAGTTGTCAGATGCCCCCCTTATTAAGGGGGGATTAAAGGGGGGACTAAGGGGGGATCGGCACCCCCCTTATCAAGGGGGGCAGGGGGGATCGAACCTAAAATCCATTTTTAATTTAATTATAACCAGCTACTTATTACCGATAACTGATAGCTAAAAAAATATTTAAACTTCTAATAAATTTTCTAGGCGATCAAGAACTATATCGGTGATACACTTAATCCGGTATAAACAGGCTTTAGTATCTGTGGAGTTGAAAGTGCCATTTTCCCAATATTTGTTACTACCGGCACCACCCCCACAAACCCCAAAATAATCGCATTTTTGGCGACATAAATCGACTCCACCGCGCATATCAGCGTAAATTTGTTGAAATTTCTCGGTTTCACAGATAGATTCCAGAGAATCGGTCAAAACATTACCAAAGATAAAATCGCCGTAGGGTTGGGTTTTAATCGATAGTAATTCCGGATCAAAAGTGGAAAAATTACCTTGATTATCAAAATTGACAATCATAAAAGGTCGGTTCATATCGGTATTTTCTAAGCGTTCATCGGCATAAATCAAACTACAGATCGATTCAAATTCTCGCAGCTTAAATTCTCCTTGTTTGGCCGTGACTAACTCCCAAAATCTGGCAATAAACTGGCGATAACGTTGTTCAATACCTAATTTATCTAAGGAAGATTGCGAATGAATCCCCTCGGTTTCTTCCATATTAAAAGCCACATCAGTAAGACCATGATCCCAAAAAAAGTTAAAAATTTCGTCGGGATAGTCGAGAGAATCTTCTGTTAAAACAGCGATGATACTGACATCAATTTCATGTTTTTGCAAGAAAGAAATCCCCCGCATTGTAGCAGCATGACTGCCAGTTCCCTTGCGGTTTTGCCGGTGGATATCGTGAATAAAGGCCGGTCCATCAAGACTGACTCCCACATAAACATCATGCTTTTTAAATAATTGACACCAAGCATCGTTAATATAAGTGGCGTTAGTTTGTACTGAATGACGAAAACAGTAACCCTGCTGATTATATTTCTCGCTAACTTCCGCAATTTTGGCGAAAGCACTTTCATAAAAACTGATGGGAACTGCTAAGGGTTCGCCGGCGTGCCAGCAAATGGTAAAATCATCTTGGAGAAAACGACTACTAAAAACCCTCTGAAAAATCGGCTCGATTAAATCTAAGGATAAGGTATTTTTTAAGTGGCGATCGGGTAAATAACAATAATCACAATTGAGATTACAAAAAGAAGTCGGCTGCACGACTACTAAGGTAATTGGACCACAATCCGACCAATCTATATTTGTGTTTTTTTCCATCATTCTATTTTTAAAATTCTCCCTTAAAGTATGATAACCGATAACTGATTCTGGGAATTGTATCTTAATTCTACCTATACTATTTCCTATTCCCTCAATAATAAATAATATAATTGACCCGGAGTATTAATTAAACCGGCTCGCTTGCCAGCATTTTTTCCTGTTCCCATAAAAATATCTACCCTCCCAGTACCTTTAATCGCGCTGCCAGTATCTTGATCGAGAACATAGCGACTAACTAATTTTTTATTAAGATTTCCCTGGGGAATTTCTGTCTCAATTACTGCTAAAGCACCGGGGGGAAAAATACTTTTATCTGTAGCGATCGATCTTTCTGGTAAAACTGGAACTCCAATACTACCAGTGGCAGCTGCGCCGTGGGTTTCTCGAAAGAAAATAAACCGATTATTGCGGGGAATATAATTCTTTAATTGCTCAGGATTATTTCTGAGAAAATCTAAAACCATTGGTAAGGTTAAACCCTCAGCAGGAAAAATACCATCGGCAATCATTTCTTTTCCCAGACTGGTGTAGGGATGCTCGGTATTGCCATCAAAACCAATGCTCATAATTTGACCATTAGGTAAACGTAATTTCGCCGAACCTTGCACATGAACTAAATAAGCTTCTAAGCGATCTTTTAACCAGACTAATTCGTATCCCGCTAGACGGCTATTTTCCCCCAGTAAACCATCTTTTCCCTCTAATTCTACCCTAGCTGGATGGGGTTTAGACCAG
>NZ_JASJFB010000022.1:0-14992 GCF_030065455.1 Microcystis sp. M53602_WE12
AAAAACCTTGTTGGATAAGGCTTTTAGACTTTTTTGACCTCAAAAAGTGCCGACCATTGGAGTGATTGGGGGGAAAATTCAGGTACTTTTTCCCTGAAAATTAGGTAATTGACCCCCTCAAAATCGGTAAAACCCCACACCCTACACCCTACACCCCACACCCTGCCACCAGGAAAAACTTTTTCAGCAGACCCTAATTATCCACTAGAGATCGCTGCCGGTCTGTTCCTCTCGGAAGTAAAGCTGATATAATTGACAGCTAGGCTGGGCTAGATCGCCTTTTAACTGAATTAAACCCATACTTTCCAGTTTATAGGCAGTAATCGGTTCTAATCGCGCTCCCTTATCGGAAGAATTAACCACTTCCCCCATCCCTGTCAATAATTCCGGCTGTTTTTGCAGACTATCCCAGTGATGACGCAGGTGTGCCGCATAAATTCCCCCTTGGGTAGCAGCATTAGGGAGAATATTTTTTTCCCCGCGCACCCGCGCTTCCAGGGCCAAACGGCTAAGATAGGGATGACCAGCGACTAGAGCGATTAAATCCCCGATAAAACGCTGATTATCGTCATTTTTAGGCAATCCGTAGCTACTAGCCAAGTTTTCCAGTTGTTCGAGGCTAAAACCGGGTAATTTAATCGCGCGACCGACATTAAAGGGAGATTGATTAGCGTCCAATTGAATATAGATTTCCGTGGAATTAGCAATCGCTAACCGCAAATTCTGCCAGATTTCTAAATTATTAGCTTCTTCGTGCCAACAGCGCAAAAGCGGCAAAAAATCCCTAGCGATGTCGGGATACTCGAAAATTCTGTCTAAATTATCTAGGGCCAAAAAAACAGGGCCGTTAATCTGTTCCAAAAGATAGGACTGAAAATAGGTTTGACAACTGATTAAACTGCCAAATAGTTCCTCATCCCAATATTCATCTAATTGAGGCTTTAAACCCAATTCTCGGCTGACATTTGCCGAAAACCAGCGACAAAATCGGTCTAAACTGGCAAACATCGCCTTTTCTGCCACTTGACAATTAATATAAACTGTGCTATGTCCCCAACTATCTGCCTGAGCGAGCAGATGTTTAAGGAGAGAAGTTTTGCCAGTCTTTTCGGGGGATTTAATGCGAATGAGTGACCCCGGACGATTAATTTCTTGATAACAGTCGCTTTCGACGGGAGGGCGGCTAATATAAGTATCTATAACTGATTTTTCTGCTAGTATCGGGGTGGGGTGATTTTTCCATTGAGGATATTTGATATCTTTGAACCATTCTCGGAGGATTTGGAACTTACCCGGCCCTTTACTACCTAATTCGAGTTCGGGACAGCCATTATCTTTATCTTCCGAGAAATAGCTATAGATTTTAGTCATCTGTTTTTTATAGGTTTCATGGCTGGCAGCCTCGGCCATTTCCCAAATTCCCTCATCTGGTTTGCGCCAATTTTCGTAGGCAAAACGAACCAAAAAAATTTCCTTTAATTTGCCTTGAACACCGTATTCTCTAGCTAGATGTTTGAGAAACTCGTCCCATCCCTGTGGTTTCATCCGGTTCTACTTTATTCTACTTATATTCCCTTTTTTTCCATGTTAACCCCTTTTTCCCTCTTGGCAATGGGACTGACATCCGAGAAGAAAGGCCCTATGGTAAAAATAGGTCAATTACCTGATGGTGTCTAAGGGAGTAAAACCATGAAAATCTCGTTAACCTTGTTTGTTGTGGTCTCCTTGCTGTTAGGTTTTCTTCCTCACACTTTAGCGGTTAATAGTCAAGATAACCATTTTGACCGTTCCTCTTCGCCGCTAATTTTACAAAACCGTGACTGTAAGGGTGATAAGGACGATAATTGCAATTAGTCCTGATTATCTCGGTTAAGGTTGTTAGTCTATATCCCCCACCGATGAAAAAATCGTGGTCGGGATTTTTTTTATCTTAATCATCAAAATTAGGGTTAAACCAGGTAAATTAGAGGAAATTGTCAAAGATTGACTTTTATCTTGCTCTCAATAGCTAGGGATTGTCCAGAGGTTAAAATTCGTCTAGGGGTGACTTCTGAATGCCAACAGCCATTTTTATCGGTATAGAAGGGTATAAGCGCATATTTGTGAAGATTTTTGGTATAATCAAAAGCTTGCACAATTTATCCAGCAGAATTGATAGATGCCTCCTGTTTTCCCGAACGACCGCCGAATAATAATCCTAACCCTTGTCTTGTGGAAGTTTTCACTGGGAGTGATCTAGAGACTAGATCAGCTTTCCACTATCATATATACTCTGGGCGGGGCCGACAACAGTTCAAAATGATGTAAACTTTGACTACAGCAACAGCTTGCTCAAAATAACCCCACTCTAGCTTTTTTAGGTAGTAGTTAGTAGTCAACCGACTTGACTAATTAACTTAAGGTGGGAATATTTCGGTTTACGCAGTATAAATAGAACAAGTGTATTTAGTAAAATGATGGTTACTGTAACCCAAGCAACATCCCAATCTAATTCGTTGATTGATTACGTTAAGCAAGTTTTTATCATCGCCTATAAAGAGCCAACAGAGGCACTAGAATCCTGCTTTCGGGAAGAGGGATTTAATTGCGAAGTTCTCAGACAAAAACACCTAGAAGAATATAAGGGTTATTCCAATAGCTACCTTTGTCTTCTTAATCATTGTCAAGCATGGCAACGTATTATTCAGGAAAATAAACCGACTTTAATTATCGAAGCTGATTTTGTTCCTGTGGTGGGCATCAGTCAACTTCCTTTACCATTTAATCCTAGTAAAAAAGATGTGGGTATTGCTTGGCTATATACTTGCGCTCCTCAAGTTTATTATGTATCACCCGAAGGTTTTGCCACTGGATTTTCTACCTCTGCTGTTGCCTATATCGTTACCCCAGAGGCGGCAAAAGTTCTGATAACATTAGAAGAAAAAATCAGGCAAAATCCAGGACCTAAATCCTATTCTTCTTGGGATTCTACGATTGATAATTTGTTAAGAGAACAAAAACTTAAAAATTATCTTCCCTTTCGCTGTTACGGAGAACATGGTGGTTTACCCAATCTGGAACATTACCGCAATAATTTAAGCAAAAGCCATAGAGCCGATGTACTTTATGGTTCCTTAGCTTTTTTGCCAATTTATGCCCAAGGAAAAAACAGTACTTGGCTGGCTTTTTGGTGGGAACGTTTACAAGCAAGAATTAAAGGCATTGGGAGATTACTTGCCGGTAAATATCTGCGTCTGGCTACACTTCGCCGTAATAACTACTCATGCCGTTTTCTCAGTTTCGCTATTTTTAGACATTTAACATGGCGCTTATGAAAAATTATGCCGAAGCAATTGTTAAGATTTGATGAATATTAATGTTGTCGTTGATTTAAAATAATGTTACAATCCATCAACGGTCAAGACCTAGTTAAGTTATCTTCTCATGAACTTGCTGACTATCCGTTTGTCAATCAAGCAAATTTTGGCAGATTTACTAGGTCGAAGTCGATTTTCTTGCAAGCTGTTTTTGTAAAAATAAAGGACATCTAGACTATGCAACATTCTCTCAGAGATAATATCATTTTCTGCCAAGCGAGAGTTCCCCATGGAAATCAGGGAGATTTAGTATTAACTAAAATTCTCGTTTCGGAATTAAGACAGTACGGAAAGCTGATTATTAATGATTTGCAAGTTCCTGAATGGTTCTGTAAGCAGTTAGATATGAAAAATGATGAGAAAGCTAGTTCATATCCAATCGGTTTTAGTCTTTTGATCTGGTTTTATAGCTTAAAATATTTATTTAAGCCTCGGGCTAATGTTTATTTAATTTTGCGTCCTGGCCATTTCTATGGACGAGGATTTAAGTTAGAGCTTAAGATGTTGTTAGCTTCCTTATACTATAATATATTAGCCATATTCAAAGTAAAAATTTGTCGATTTGGTACTTCAATTGAGTCCTTGTCACAACCTCTACAAGTATCTGAGAAATTGCGTTCTATCCCTATGCACTTTTATAGTGTTAGAGATACTTTATCCAAAGATTATGCTCTAAAAATAGGAATAGATAAGGTAAAAATATTCCCTGACTTAGCCTGGCTGTTGCCCAAAAAATATGTCAAGGAAAATTCACAATTTTTGATGCAGGTTCCCAATTCTAATGAGCAACCCATAAAAATAGATCAAAATTATATTGTGTTAAGTTTTAGATCTGGCTTCAAAGAGTTTGATAGTTCTGGCTATAAAACTAATCTTTTGATAGTTTTAGATAAACTGGTTAAAATGATCTGTGGAGATAGCCAAAATAAATTAGTTATTAGTTACCAAGTTGATTCAGATTATAAATTTTCCAAATATCTGTTTGAACGTTATCAAAATGAATACGATGTGATGTTTATAGAACGATATATAGACAGTCGCTCTATGTATGATTTGTATTCTGGAGCATCGATGGTGTTTAGCAATCGTTTGCACGTTTTGATGTTTGCAATGTTTTGTGGTTCTTTGCCGATTGCCATTGTTAATCGAGCTAAAGAAGGAAAAATTAATGGTATCTTTTCTGATGCAGGACTGCAAGAAATTATCTTAGATATTGCCCAGGGAACTAATGAACTAGATAGTTTACCCGAACTACTTAATCGTCAGGCAATAATCAAAGAAAAAATCAGCCTAGCTTGCCAAAAAAACGGTGATATTTGTCGAGAGACTCTAAAAGAAGTCTTTCAAAGCTGATAATCAGTAAGACATTAAGTCCGATTGGTTAATGATGATTATATTACCCAATCTTAACTGCTTGACCAATAACTTTGACTGCTAAATTAGAGATGCCTTTGGAGTAAAAACCCCTCCATCGGCATTCTTGCTTGTCAAAATCAAGAACTCGCCTGTAATTCCTCTAAACGTGCTAAAACTTCGGCACTGTGAATGGCAGGATTTACCCCTAAATAAATCTCTTTTAAAATCCCCTGCGGATCGATAAGATAGGTATGGCGCAGGGAAACATAACCCATCCAAGAACCATAGGCTTTACTAACATCTCCGGTAGTATCTGCCAGTAAGGGAAATTTTAACCCCTCCGAGTCACAAAATTCCGCATGAGAATCGACATCATCGGCACTTACCCCTAAAACTTGCGTATTTTTAGCCATATATTTCGGCAAATCCTGTTGAAAACGCCGCGCTTCTAGGGTACAGCCTGGGGTAAAATCCTTGGGATAAAAATACAAAACTACCCATTTACCCCGATAGTCCGATAGGGAAATATTTCCTTCTCCCTTGTTAGTCGGTAGGCTAAAATCGGGTGCCGGTTGATTTAAAGGGGGTTGGGAACCACCTAAAGCGTTAGCATCGGGAATAAGGGCAAAAAATGCCAGAATTACTACGCTTAAAAAACTCAACAGTTGACGACGAGACATAAATTTAAGTTGTCGGGTGGGTTAGATGAGGCGACTTGCCTCTATGGTTTTGTTTCATCTAAACTTGCGAGGGAAATTCTAACACGAGCCTTGATTCCCTGCCAGTCACGCTCTGATAAATGTCCAATCACAGCTAAATTTGCAGATGGTGGCAAAGTTACGATAAAACAACGAAATATCGAAGCGACCCGTAACCCGGCCGAGATCCAATCCTGAAGCGCATAATCAGTAATTCCTAGAACTTTTGACTGAGTTGTGATCAGTCCAACTATTACATCAGGTCGAAGAGAGTGGTAAGTCTCTGATGACAAAACCACAGCAGGACGGCGCTTAATTCCTGTCACACCGGGAAAATCAACTGTCACCACATCTCCAGTGGAAAACGTCACCAATTAACCCCCCTCCACATCAGAGAAAGTTTTGGCCGCATAGTTTAGGGAAAAATTGACAAGATCGATCTGATCCTCCTCAGTCCAGGTATCACTTTGATCTAGCGATGGTTGTTGTTGTCCGACAAGTTCATTGAGAATGATTGTGGCCAATCGCAAACGTTCCCCAGATGATAAGTGGCAAACCACTTGATTATAAACTTCTTGGGCAGTAGTGGGCATGACAAAAAACTGATGACCGAATGCTTCTAGCTTAATATTCTTTACATAACTTGACAAGGAAAGGACGAGGTAAAGGGGGAAAATAGATCGAGCTTGTCTTCATCTGCCTAAAGATCATGTCTATTGTCACCCTTAACCCCCTTCAATCCCATCAAGATTTAGTCATCGATCCAGCCAAAATCACGGGATTACGGGGAAAAATCACCATCCCAGGCGATAAATCTATATCCCATCGTTCCCTGATGTTAGGAGCGATCGCCGAAGGAGAAACTGTTATTCATGGGTTATTATTGGGCGAAGATCCCCGCAGTACCGCTAGTTGTTTTCGTGCCATGGGTGTGGAAATTTCCCAACTCAACAGCGAGAAAGTGATCGTCAAAGGTAGGGGTTTAGGCAATCTCGAGGAACCCTTAGAAATCCTCGACGCGGGCAATTCCGGCACGACGATCCGCTTAATGTTAGGATTATTGGCTGGTCATCAGGACCGTTTTTTTGTCGTTACCGGTGATGCTTCCCTGCGATCGCGTCCCATGTCCAGGGTGGTGAAACCCCTCAAAGAAATGGGGGCACAAATTTGGGGCAGAAAAGCTAATTCTTTGGCTCCTTTAGCCGTTTCTGGGGAATCTCTGCAACCGATCCACTACTATTCTCCCGTCGCTTCTGCACAGGTGAAATCCTGTCTTCTCCTCGCAGGACTGTTAACGGAGGGGAAAACCACAATCACGGAACCCGCTTTATCTCGCGATCACAGTGAACGGATGCTGCGCGCTTTTGGGGCAAATATTGAGGTGGATGGGGAGACTAATAGCGTCACGGTGACGGGTTATCCCACTTTAACTGGACAAACGGTGATTGTACCGGGGGATATCAGTTCGGCGGCTTTTTGGTTGGTAGCGGGAGCAATCGTGCCTAATTCCGAGTTATTAATCGAAAATGTGGGAATAAACCCGACTAGAACCGGAGTTTTACAGGTTTTACAGGCAATGGGGGCAGATATCACCCTCGAAAATCAACGGGTGGTGACGGGGGAACCGGTGGCGGATCTGCGGGTGAAATCCAGTCCACTACAGGCAACCACGATCGCCGGTGAGATTATACCCCGTCTGATCGATGAAATTCCGATTTTGGCAGTAGCGGCGGTTTTTGCCCAAGGAACGACAATTATCAAGGATGCCGAGGAATTACGGGTGAAGGAAAGCGATCGCCTGACGGTGATGGCCACCCAACTCGATCGCCTAGGGGCAAAAGTAACGGAATTACCCGATGGTTTAGAGATTACCGGCGGTACAGGCCTATTCGGCACGGAAGTGGACAGTTTTACCGATCATCGCATTGCTATGAGTCTAGCGATCGCTGCCCTCAATTGCCGTCAACCCACCACTATCCATCGCGCTGAAGCGGCCGGCATTTCCTACCCCGATTTTGTGACCACCTTACAGCAAATTTGTCAAGAGTAGAAATATTAAGTTTTTCTGCGAACGGGCGAGCGGTAACTGGTAAAATTGCAGGATAAATCATAGAGTAGTAGGCCGCCTGTGTGATAATCGAGTTCATCGATCGAAATAGCGGAAAATAGAAGCGTCCCTCATTCAAATTTCCCTGAAAAATATCTCCCTATCTACCCCACTCCCGTCTTCTCTTCCCCACCGATAATGGAAATCATCGCCCAATTAGAGAAAGTTTCCTATATTTATCCCGAATCCTCCAATCTAGTGCTTAAAAATATCTCTTTAGCAATTCATCGAGGAGAATTTTTAGGTATTATCGGGCCCACAGGTGCGGGGAAAACTACTCTCTGTTTAACTCTTAACGGTATTGTCCCCCAATTCTACGGAGGGCGTTTTTTTGGTTATGCAACGGTAGCCGGTTTAGATACTTTAACCCATCCCGTTAGCACCTTGGCCCGCTATGTGGGGGCAGTATTTGAAGATCCCGAAACGCAACTTTTAGCCACTTCGATAGAAAATGAAATCGCTTTTACCCTAGAAAATTTACGGCTACCGCGAGAGGAAATTAAAGCGCGCATTCCCAAAGTTTTAGCGGCAGTCCGGTTAGAGGGAATGGAAAAAAAATCGCCGGGGGAACTATCGGGAGGACAAAAACAACGATTAGCGATCGCCGCTGCCCTCGCAGTTCAGCCCGCTTTGTTAATTCTCGATGAACCCACCTCCCAACTGGATCCGGTGGGATCCCAGGAAGTTTTCGCCACCATTAAGGAATTAAATCGCCATCTCGGTGTCACTATTGTGATGGTCTCCCACGCGGCCGAGGAAATGGCCGAATATGCCGATCGCCTGGTACTATTAAGGGAAGGTGCGATCGAAGCCATGGGAACCCCAGCAGAGATCTACTCCCAAGTACAACGTTTACAGGAAAATGCCCTGCGTCCTCCGCAAGTGGCCACTACTTTTGCTTTGATCGAGCAGAAAATCGGGGCGGTCGAGTCCATTCCTGTCACCCTCGACCGCGGTTTTGCCCGTTTAAACGAGCTTAAATCCTTTTATCATCATAGAACCCCAACCCCTCCCTTATCGTCGGTTTCTGACCCCTTAAACCCCATACTGAGGGTAAAAAATCTCTGCCATACCTATCCCGATGGTACTACCGCTTTGCGGGATGTGTCCCTCGATATTGCCGAAGGGGAATATCTGCTGATTATCGGTCAAAATGGCGCGGGAAAAAGCACTTTAGTCAAGCATTTTCTCAATCTTCTCTCGGCGACCACCGGTCAAGTTATGATTGACGGACGTTCGATCACTAGCTTTTCTGTTAGTGATTTAGCTCGTTCGATCGGTTATGTAGCCCAAAATCCCGATAATCAGATTTTTAACACCACTGTGGAGAAAGAAGTATCATTTGCCCTGACTAATCTCGGTTATTCTCCAGAAATCGTTATCCAACGCACGGAAGCAAGTCTAGAAGCCATGGGATTGCTAGAATATCGATCCTATCATCCTCTCTCCTTACCGAAAGGCGATCGAGCGCGGGTAGTGATTGCGGCAATTTTAGCCATGGAACCGCGTATAGTTGTGTTTGATGAACCGACCACCGGCCAAGATTACCAAGGAGCTAAGGCAATTTTAGAGGTGAGTCGTCAATTACACCAGATGGGCAAAACCGTGATTGTGATCACCCATCACCTCTATTTAATGCCAGAATACGCCGAAAGAGTAATTATTATGGGTCAAGGAACTATTCTTTTAGATGCCCCAATCCGGCAAGCTTATCATCAAACCGATCTCTTAGCCAAAACCTATCTAACTCCACCCCAAGCAGTTTTATTAGCACAAAAATTAGGACAACTTTCCGGTTATCCCAATTCTCTTTTAACTCCCCAAGAAATTGCCGATTGTTTTCAGAGGATTTAGCCGTGAGGTTATTTAGGGTTTGCGGCAAAAAGTTATTCGTGGGGACAGGGTGTGGGGTGTGGGGTGTGGGGTGTAGGGTTTTACCGATTTTCACCTGGTCAATTACCTAGGGTCTGCTGAAAAAGTTTGTTGGTGGGGACAGGGTGTGGGGTGTGGGGTGTGGGGTGTAGGATTTTACCGATTTTCACCTGGTCAATTACCTAGGGTCTGCTGAAAAAGTTTGTTGGTGGGGGCAGGGTGTGGGGTGTGGGGTGTAGGGTTTTACCGATTTTCACCTGGTCAATTACCTAATTTTCAGGGAAAAAGTCCCTGAATTTTCCCCCCGATCACTCCCATCTCTGGTACTTTTTGATTGATAAAAAGTCTAAAAGTCTTACCCAGCAAGGTTTTTATATTTATTCAGCAACCCCTATTTAACTTTTTCTAAGATCAACTTCGATCGCTTAACATTATCGGGTACAGGAATCGGATAATCACCATTAAAACAGGCAGTACAGAAGGTTTTCGGGTCTTCCTTCGTTGCTATTAACATTGCATCGTGACTAAGATAAGCTAAACTATCCACCCCGATTTGTGCCTGAATTTGCGCCACCGATTTAGTTGCCGCAATTAATTGCTCTTGGTTGTCCGTATCAATGCCATAAAAACAAGGATGAGTCACCGGAGGAGAAGATATTCTCATGTGAACTTCTCTTGCTCCGGCATCGCGTAAAGCTTTAACTAATTTCCGGCTAGTGGTTCCCCGCACGATCGAATCATCAACAATAATAACTCTTTTTCCCTGTAAAACATCCTTTAAAGGATTCAATTTCATCTTAATCCCCGACTCTCTCATGTGTTGGGTTGGTTGAATAAAAGTCCGTCCCACATAACGATTTTTAATCAATCCTTCCGCGTAGGGAATATCAGAAATGCGCGAAAATCCGATCGCAGCCGGAATACCCGAATCGGGAACTCCCATCACCATATCTGCTTCTACTGGCGACTCTTTGGCTAATTGTTCCCCCAAACGTACCCGATAAGTATATAAAGATTCCTCGTGGACAATGCTATCGGGACGGGCAAAATAAATCATCTCGAAAACGCATAATTTTTTCTCCGGTTTCATGGCCCAATCCACCGAAGATAAGCCATCTTCACTAATCCAAACTAATTCCCCCGGCTGCACATCCCGCAGATAATCGGCCCCGATAATATCTAATCCGCAGGTTTCCGAAGCTAAAACATAACGGGGGGGATTGCCTTCTTCTTGCAAAACCCCAATTACTAAGGGTCTGACACCATTGGGATCCCGCGCCCCGATAATTCCCGTCGGTGTGCCGATAACAAGGCTGTAAGCCCCGCTACAATAGCTAAAGGCATCGATCGCCGCTTGTATCCAATCCTTGCCACTATCCACTTCCTGGCCGATAGCGACGGCGATCATTTCCGAGTCGGTGGTGGTGACGAGATCACAACCGCGCTTTTCCAATACATTTCTTAACTCAAAAGTATTGACTAAATTGCCATTATGTGCTAGGGAAAGTTTACCTAAACGGGTTTCGATCACAGCAGGTTGGGCATTGGCCCGACGGCTAGAACCGGTGGTAGAGTAACGAGTATGACCGACGGCGTGAGTACCGGGCAAGGTTTTAAGGACAGTTTCGCTAAAAACTTGGGAAACTAAGCCCATTTCTTTGTAACAATGCACCGTTTCCCCGTCGTAGGTGGCAATACCTGCCGATTCCTGTCCTCGGTGTTGCAGGGCATAGAGTCCAAAATAGGTCAGTTTTGCTACTTCTTCCTCGGGGGCATAGAGTCCAAAAACTCCACAGGCTTCTTCAGGCTTATCGACGCGGTTCAGGGATAGGGATGAGTCGGGATGGCTAGACATGGGATGGTGGGGGCTTGGGGCTACTTTTGAGACAAAATCTTAACTTATCTTAATCTCTTTTTAACACCTTATTTATCGGGATTTGAGGGGTGGGGAACAGTTATCAGTTATCCGGGTTAAGTTTCCGACTCCTGACTAGAAAGAGGGTGTAGGGTGTGGGGTGTAGGGAAGGAAACCTCTTTCATCTCTGGTGGTGAAAATTTTTTCATCGGGACTGACTCCTGTCTCCTGTCTCCTGTCTCCTGTCTCCTGACTCCTTCCCTAAAGCCTTCTTTCGATCGCTTTTGACCAAACTTGCTGTATAGTTTCTAGACTAACATCGATCGCCGGTTGTTTATTCCAGTCAAAAATCCGAAGATTCTCGCTTTTTTCGCTAACTTTGCCGGTTATTTGCCAATAGTCTCCTAATTGTGTCTTTAGGTATTCTTCCCAATCTTGCCGATTTTCGGAGGAAACGGAGACAATAATGCAACTAGCTAATTCTCCGAATAACACCGCGTCAAAACGGCCTTGATTTTGCCAAGAAAGGTCAATTTCCGCCCCTAATTGGCCACTAATACAGCATTCTGCCAGAGCAGTGCCTAAACCTCCCTCGGCGCAATCGTGGGCAGATTTCACCCAACCGGCGCGGATTCCTCGACGACAGGCCGCTTGTACCTTTCTTTCTAATTCAAAATCAATTACCGGCGGTTTTCCCGTCACCAAACCGTGAATAACGGCTAAATATTCGGAAGCGCCGATAGTTGGCAAAGAGAAACCCAAAAGATAGATTAAATCCCCCGCTTTTTGCCAACCTTGGCCGCAAATTTGCCCTATATCCGGCACTAATCCCACCATACCAATCACGGGAGTCGGATAAATAGACTGGGGGCTGCCAGCTGCGTCAACGGTTTCGTTGTACAAAGAGACATTACCCCCAGTCACTGGTGTATTCATTTCCCGACAAGCTTCGGCAATACCCTGACAAGCAGTGGCTAATTGCCAATAACCGATTGAATTCTCTGGACTTCCGAAATTGAGATTATCCGTGACAGCAATGGGGTCAGCACCAACACAGCTAAGGTTTCTGGCCGCTTCCGCCACGGCCAACTTAGCTCCGTTATAGGGATCAAGATAAACGTATCGCGGATTACAATCTGTAGTCGCCGCTACACCTCGCCGAGAATTTGCGGGATTAGCACCCAGAGGACGCACGCGAATCACGGCCGCATCGGCTCCTCCGGGAAGAATAACGGTGTTATTCTGGACTTGATGGTCATATTGACGATAAACCCAGCGTTTTGAGGCAATCGAGGGACTATCAAGCAGTTTTAATAAAATCTCGTTATAGGATTCGGGAATAGGAATCGTGCTATCTTGCCATAATTGAGCTTTTTGGGCGTATTCTGGCGGTTCTGCCAGTAATTCCCGATGATAAATCGGAGTATTATCCGCTAGGGCCGTGGCAGGAATTTCGGCGGCAATTTCCCCTTTAAATAATATACGGACGATCGGTTCTGCAATTACCTGGCCGGCGACCACAGCCTGAAGTCCCCAACGATGGAAAATCTCGATTAATTCGCCTTCTCGTCCCGATGCTGCCACAAATAACATTCTTTCTTGGGATTCCGACAGCAGATATTCGTAGGGAACCATCCCGGTTTCCCGGACGGGGATTTTATCGAGGTCTAATTCAATTCCCACCCCTCCCTTGGCCGCCATCTCGGAAGTAGAACAGGTGATCCCAGCGGCCCCCATATCCTGGGCCGCCACCACCGCGCCGGTCTTAAATGCCTCTAAACAAGCTTCTATCAGGGATTTTTCCAGAAAAGGGTCGCCCACTTGCACCGCGGGCCGGTCATCCATAGATTTATCGGTTAATTCGGCGCTGGCAAAACTCGCCCCTCCCATACCGTCGCGGCCGGTGGTAGAACCAACGTATAAAACTGGGTTTCCTAGACCTTTTGCCCCAGATTTGACGATTTCCTCGGTTTCCATTAGCCCTAAAGCCATGGCATTAACGAGGGGATTGCCATTGTAGGCATTATCAAAGTATATCTCACCGCCCACCGTGGCAACGCCGACACTATTGCCATAATGACTTATTCCCTCCACGACTCCGGCAAAAATGCGACGATTGCGGGCATCTTCCAAGTTACCAAAACGGAGGGAGTTGAGGATAGCAATGGGCCGGGCCCCCATGGTAAAAATATCCCGCAGGATGCCTCCGACTCCGGTAGCGGCACCTTGTACGGGTTCCACCGCAGAAGGATGATTATGGGACTCGATTTTAAAGGCTAATCGCAATCCATCGCCTAAATCCACTACTCCGGCATTTTCCCCCGGACCGACGAGAATTTTTTCGCCGGTGGTGGGGAATTGTTTGAGCAGCGGCCGGGAGTTTTTATAACAGCAGTGTTCCGACCACATCACGCCAAACATTCCTAATTCGGCTTTGTTGGGGTGTCTTCCCAGTCTTTTGACTATTTCTTCGTATTCTTCGGGTTTGATGCCTTCTGAGGCAATTTCTGCGGCAGTGAAGGGGGTAGTCATGGGACAATGCGATCGAGGGACAAGATTTATTGTATAACGTCTGTTGAGATCGAGTTATACTGCTTAGTAAAAGACAAAAAAGTTAAAAGGTTTGCGCTAGTAAAGTTAAGCTAAAGACATAGTTTTATCATCAGTTGGAACGAAACTATGGCAGTAGAAACAGCTTTATCAATGAAAGCCTTATACGATCAGGATTTTGTTCTCTGGGCTTCAAAAACCGCCGAACTTTTAAAGCTAAAAAAGTTTGATGAGGTGGACTGGGAAAATCTGATTGAGGAAGTGGAGTGCATGGGGAAAAGTGACAGACGGGCTGTAGAGAGTTTATTAACCCAGCTTATCGAACACCTGTTTAAGTTAGCTTATCACAAATCGGAACGGGAGCGAGAACGAAACGTCTGTCACTGGGTAGGAGAAATCGCCAGTTTCCGAACTCAACTAGGAGAGTGGCTAGAAACTACTACTCTCACCAACCACGCGCGGGATTATTTTCAAAAAGCCTACTCGAACGCTCGAAAAACCCTAATACAAGCGAAAGCAGTCACTCGCGACGCGATTCCTCTAGAGCCTCCTTTCTCCCTCGAACAGGTATTAGATGGGGAATGGTTCCCGATTGATATCGATCATTACTTCGACGATTTTCCTTTTACTTAGACCCATGTTATCCTGATAATATTGGCTTTCAAAACTGAAATATGGATGCCCTGATTCAAGAACTAGAAATCGCCAATTAAACTGCGTCAATGGCAACCGGCAACTGTTGAACAGGTGCGACGTTATCTTGTCGAGATTATCGAATTAGCAGACCAAGATGGGTTAGAACTTCTCCGTTCTAGATTGGTTGAGCAGGAGGTATTGGATATAATTGAGGAACCCGAAACCCGGTGAAGTTTCGTTGAGGTAGCCTTTTAAAATTAAAAAACAAAAAACAAAAAACTTCTGCTAAACTAGAGGCATCTTTTTGAGTTTAATTGCGTGAAAACTGACAGTATTTTCTATCAACTCTTACAAAGATTTCCCGCTTGTTTCTTTGATTTGTTGAACCTTCCCCCCGAAACCGCCAATTCTTATCAATTCTCCTCGGTGGAAGTTAAACAATTGTCCTTTCGTCTCGATGGAGTCTTTTTGCCTGATACCCCCAATCAGCCTATCTATTTCCTAGAAGTACAATTTCAGAAAGATAATAGGTTTTATTCCCGTTTCTTTAGTGAAATCTTCC
>NZ_JASJFB010000206.1:0-3493 GCF_030065455.1 Microcystis sp. M53602_WE12
GGTGGCAGCTTGCCGCCAACTCACTCCTCTAGATAAGTATTTTGACTCAGGCATCTTCCTCTTTTGAGACGTTGTGACACTTAGGGTGCGGAATGTGGGTTGTATTAACCCTGGGAGTTGATAGGTTAGGGTTCCAAAATAAGTTTCCCTTTGTCAAAGTTAAATAGGGTCTGCTGAAAAAGTTTTTCCTGGGGGTAGGAGTCAGGAGTCAGTAGCCGGTCGTTTCGGGCTTTGTTGCCCTTGGTTTTTGTACCAAGCTATGTACTACAAGAAGGATAATGCAAGGTTTTTGAAAGTCCCAATCCTATTTTCGCCGCATGAACATCGGACTTTAACAGGTCAAAAGCCTTATTGTAAAAGGGTTTTACCATTATTCAGCAAGCCCTAAATAAATCAATAATCCCACTTAACCGTTTACTTTTGACTTGATTGCGGGCCGATTTGGGGCAAATGCAAAGCGGGATCCTGCGCTGTCCAACCGACGGGAGTATCTAAGCGCACCTCAAAATGAAGATGGGGGGGAATAATATCCGGTTGTCCCGTGGTGCCAACCGCACCGATAACGTCTCCTGCTCGTACCCGTTGGTCAATTCTCACTGTAACCCTGCTTAAATGGGCATAACGGGTCTGCCGGCGACCTAAATGATTAATTACTACCAAATTACCATAAGCTCCCTCCTGACCCACATAAATCACTAGACCATCCTCGGCAGCTAAAACATTTGTACCAACATTTGCGAGAAGATCAATACCACTATGAAAGAGATTTTTCTGTTCCGTGGGGCTTTTTTGCCAACCGTAGGCTAATCCGACAGTGCTGGCTAAGGGTAAGGGATAAGAACTTAATCCAGTATAATCCGAGCGCTTGCCCGTGGCGGACCAATTGGTGCCGGGGATAAAAACTATTGTCGGCCGACGACCACAACCGTTAAGCTCAAAGAGGATATCGGCACGAATACCATAGGCAGCTTCTAAATCGCGCCAAGTGGAACCCTTGGGTGCTTCGATGCGAATGCCGTTCATCGGGGGAATAAAGATTTCTTTCCCCACGGGGGCCGAACCATTTTTGAGAATAGTCGGATTGAGTTTAATTATCGTTGCCGGGATAAGAGCGTATTTTTCGGCGATGGAGGGGATCGTTTCTCCCGCTTGGATTTTATGGCGTTGTAACCTTGATAAAATCGGTAGGGGACAAACATTATCAGACCCTTGGGCAAAAATTAATTTTTGATTTAAGCCCAAAAAACCTAGACAAAATAACAAAATTGTGCTAGTTAAACTTAGCCAACTTTTCTCACTTCTGATTCTCCGACCCATGACCATAAAAAAGCGATCTCTATAATTACAAAACCCGGAGAATACTAGGAATACTGTCAATAGCTTCTAAAGACTCTATTGCCGCTAAAGCGTTGCGGAAATTGCCCTCGCGCACATCGTGGGTGACAACGACAATTTCGGCTAAATCACCCCTAATACCAATTTGTACCACGGATTCTAGACTAACCCCCTGGTCGCCGAAAGCCATACCTAAATGACCGATTACCCCCGGCACATCGCGACAGAGAAAACGGGCATAAAAACGGGTCGATAACGACTCCATCGGGGCGATTTGACAATAATGCTGGTGAATACAGCTTAAAAGCGGGTCAAGTTCCTTGGTTTTGCCACTACTTTTTAAAATTCCGACGATATTCATCACATCCGATACTACCGCGCTGGCCGTCGGTCCGCTACCGGCACCGGGTCCATAAAACATCACTTGGCCCAAGGGTTCCCCCTCGACGAGAATAGCGTTATAGACCCCGTTAGCATTAGCGAGGGGATGGGTTTTCGGTACTAGGGTCGGATGAACCCGCAACTCTAGGGTATCGGAATCTTCCTTAACCGTATCTTTCGCGATCGCTAATAATTTAATCACAAATCCCAGTCTATCAGCGTAGGCGATATCGACGGCGCTAACTTGCCGGATACCTTCACAGTAAACATCTTCCCGTTTTACCCGACCTCCAAAACCCAAAGAAGCTAAAATGGCAATTTTATCGGCCGCGTCGAATCCATCCACGTCCGCAGTCGGATCCGCTTCTGCATAGCCTAATTCCTGAGCTTTGGCCAGCACTTCGCTAAAATCTGCCCCTTTTTGGCTCATTTCCGTGAGAATATAGTTAGTTGTGCCGTTGACAATTCCCATGATGCTGCTGATGCGATTAGCGCCGAGGGATTGTTTTAAGGGTTTAATGACGGGAATGCCACCACCCACGGCCGCTTCTAGGAGGACATAAACCCCTTTTTCACTGGCCTTGGCGTAGATTTCATCGCCAAAACGGGCAATAACCGCCTTATTTGCCGTAACAACGTGCTTCCCCGATGCGATTGCTTGGAGAATTAAAGAGCGTGCCGGTTCCAAACCCCCCAATAATTCGACAATAATATCAATTTCGGGGTCAGTAACGATCGATTCTAGGTCAGTGGTCAACAGCTGGGGAGAAAGCTCGATTTCTCTCGGTTTATCTAGGGATCTAACTCCCACTCGTCCAATGGTAATCTCTTTGAGTACGGGATGACGACCAAAAGGATCGAGGAGGATTTTCGCTGTTCCCGTCCCCACAACCCCGAAACCGAGTAAACCAATCTTAAAGGTCACGCTTTTATCTCCTGCTAGTCCGACGCAAAAAATACTAATGGCCAAGCCGTCGCCATTGTCGATTTTATCATTACAGGGTCTTTGTCTGTGGGGTTTTCTTTTGCTGGCGTTCAGGGCCTGATGATGATAAATATTCAGTATTTTTGTATTTAAATCAAGCAAATCTCGATCAAGTTTAAACGCTTATCCTGTAATTGTTATTGATTTTATTGACCGATATAGATATTCGGCAATGTCAGTAACATTTTTGATCATAACTCTAATTTATGATTACAATAATTCCCTATCTAGTTGATATTTTTGAACAAATCAATCGACTCTCTCTGAGCAAAGAGCTATGTTAGCATTATTAGTTAGGGTAATTTGACTCAACTGCACGATCAACTAAGCTATCCAGCCCCAATTACCATACCAAAGAAATAGAATGGATAAAAAATAGGTAAACAAGAATCACAGAAATCCATAAAAATAACAATTTTTTCGGCTCCAATATCCAAGAATAATAAATATTGGAAATATTGTCATCATATACCTCATCATTGATTGTGTTGTTCCTGTACTTAAAGGTAAAAAAATGCTCAGGAAGGCAAAAATTAACAGGGAAATATTGAGAGGCTTTTTAACGATAGAGAATAGCAAAATACCTAAAAAAGAGAAGCTAAAAAAAGTATTTAATAATCTAACTACATTATTGGCATCTTTGGGAAACATAATAAGACCTCTTGCATAATTTTTTTATGGTATAATATAAGCTTTTGCTTTTTTCTCAATTCTTAGATTGAAGTGGAAAAAAGAATAAAATGTGATCTTAGGTCAGGAAATCATCTATAATTTTGCTATGTTTATTAGCAA
>NZ_JASJFB010000448.1:0-2176 GCF_030065455.1 Microcystis sp. M53602_WE12
ACAACGATGTTACAATGGTTACAGCGATTTGATACAATTTCATAGTGGGTTGTTTTGTGCTTTTTTGGACAGCAATGGTTGAAACCCTTGCCACACCTACAAGGTGATCCTAGTTAAGACAGCTAAATTAGTCAATTTCACCCACAACGATGATCTTTTTTTTGTGTAGTTTTATTGCAAAAAAAAAGTTTTTTTGACAAAAAGCACAAAGTATGAATTAGGAAGTGGGGAAGTGGGAAGTGGGAAGTGGGGGAGAAGGGAGAATAAATAAAAATAATCTTCAGAATTCAGAGTTGAGAATTTATAATTCTGATCTGACAAAATTGGCAATAATTAGACAAAAGGATTGATTTCAGGGATATCCTCGAGCGAGGGTAAGTCTATTGGGCCCGATCGCTCTTGTCTAAGATAATAGGGACAATGAAGCTGACAATCGGGACGATGGGGAAAATCAACTAAATCATTTTCGTATGCCGATAGATAGCGATCGAGATCCTTCAATAAACGGCGCAAATCTCGCCCTGTCCGTTGGTGTAGTTTCCGATTATAGTTAAAAGTAATTTGTTCGGGGCTGCGGGGTAACTGCACAAACCAATAGGTCATCGATAAACTATCAAGAGGATAAGCAGAAGTTTCTCCCAAAACATACAGATAAAGTCTCGTCTGCCAATTTTTGGCTAGTTTGTCGGCATCGATCGGTTTTAAGTAGGTTTTCCAGTCAAAAATTACCGCTCGATCGCTCTCTAATAAAATTAAATCATAGATAACCGTTAATAAATAATTACCCACAGTTAAACTGCGACAATGTTCCGCTTCTCGATTGGTTTCTCCCGGATTTTGGGCAATTGCCGGGGCAGCTTTTAATAGGGCCGTTAAACAATGTTCTAACTGTTCATTTTCCCGTAATAGAGGCGCGATCGGCAGCCCTAATTCCCGCTGCTGTAATAATAGGTGAAACTGACTGCCCCATTCTTGCCGCTGCAATTGCCCAGGGTCAGCTGGTGTGTTAAGTTCCTCTAGATAGACTTTTTGAAATCTCGGTGGACAGGTTTCCAATAGGTTTAAATGACCTTGGGCAAGACGGTAGATCTTAGGCATAATAGGATTATCGTGAATAAAACAGCAGTTAGCCTATTATCGAGAAAACGGGTTTCTTTGAGAAACTATTTAGAAACCCGTTTTCTTGTAATAAATGTTAATTTCTGTTACAGGGGTCTTGAAAAATTTGCACTTGTTGGGCTAAAACTGTTAGGAATAAACCTCTGCTGTTACCGTCATCACTTCTACCCTGTTGCCGATTATTCCTGCTGTTGACGATGTTTTGTTCAATTTTGCTCAATCTGATGGTTTTTGGGCGAATTTAGAAACCGCTTTTGGCACAAGTTATGATGTGGTTAAGGCGACGCAATTACGACAGCAGTGGCAAAGCCGAAATTTTAGTCAACTTCCCCCAATTGAGGTACTCAGTGATGAGGTTTTAGGGACGGCGAATGGTGCATATTCCAGCAGTAAGAATAAGATTTATCTATCAGCATCTTTTTTAAATACGGCTTCGTCAGCAGCGATAATTAACGTAATTTTAGAAGAAATTGGGCATTATGTGGATGCTCAAATTAATCAGGTGGATAGCGCGGGAGATGAGGGGCAATTTTTGCGGAGTTGGTGCAGGGAAATAGTCTGGATGTGGCAACCTTGGAGGTATTGAAAGCTGAGGATGATTCAAAGATAATTAATTTAAATGGGGAAGTAATTACAGTTGAACAGAATAAATTGCTTAAATCTGGCAAGATTATTGTTGCTAATGATGGACAGGGACTTTATGCTATTTACGATCCTAATTTTCAAGTCAATCTAATCACTAATGGTAGTTTTGAAATTGGCCCAGATCCTGATCCTTATTTACCACTTGCCCCTGGTTCTACCGCAATCACAGGATGGACTGTTACGAGGGATCAAATTGACTATGTAGCTTATTGGGTAGATGCAGATGGCGAGCGCTCTCTTGATCTCAATGGTTCGCCTGGAGTGGGTGGTATATACTTTAGACGTTCATAATCTGAGATTTATTAAACTTCTGAAATCGTAGAGTCAGCAAGGAATCCAGTTCTTTTTTATGTTTCAGATGGGCATCATTCAGACATTCATAAATAGCTGAAGAAAAGTCAGAAAAGTTCTC
>NZ_JASJFB010000193.1:0-3315 GCF_030065455.1 Microcystis sp. M53602_WE12
GAAAAACGTGCTATAGTTGAAGAAAAATTTCAACAGGTCAGAGCAGAATTAGAAAGATTACGTCTCCAAGCAGATGAAGTTTTACCCGCAGAAGCGCAGCAGGAAGCTGAAACTTTCCGCGCTAGAGGACAAGCGGCAATTTTTGAAGAAAATGCCAAAGCTGAAGCCTTGGTTAACGAATTGTTTGCGGAAGTCTGGCAAAACACCGGCAGCGAAGCATCAGCAATTTTCTTGATTCAACAGTTAGAAACCATCCTGGAAGAAGCGATCAAAATTCCTAAACGCTTACACCTCGATCGAGTTAATATCGTTGATAATGGTGATGGTAAATCCCTCGCTGCCCTGATTAAAGTCTATCCCGAAATCGTCAATCAATTCCTCGCCAGTGTCCATCAAACCCTCGGTATTGATGTAGTGGGAACTCTCACTAATAAAATTGAAAAATAGCAGTCAAAAAACATACTAGGCATGGCTGAATCGAGGTATGAATGCCAACTAGAAAAATCCCAGAAAAGAGGATTTATCTCTTAGATCAGCAACGCCACCAGAAACAACCTTCTTAATATGACACCCAAAAGTCTGTATAAGCTACTGCACATTGTCGGTAAACATCAGGTAGGCCTTCCCAAAGTTTTTGCGCTGACGCACGACCCCTATCTCCCACATAACAACCGACAATTTCTCTTATTTGTCTATCAATTGCTAGCCAGACATAAAACTTAAGTAGCTGGTTATAATTAAATTTAAAATGGATTTTAGGTTCGATCCCCCCTGCCCTCCTTGATAAGGTAGGGTTGATTCATGAATCAACCCTACCCTTGATAACGGGGGTGTCTGATAATTTTTAACGCCTACCTACTTAGTATCAATCAAATACTGGTTTGGCTGTGTCATCTTGAACGCGATCGAAGTCTGAATCGTTGCCAACGTTGGGAATCTGGCATAGCACCTCTGCTAGGGATTTTCGTTGCGGTTGCAGCAAGGCTTTTTCTAAGATTTGGCGGTGTTCGGCTTCGGCACTGATCCCGTGTTGGCTGGCTCGCTTTTTGAGAGCTTTGACGATGGCTTCATCGATATTGCGGACGATTAAATCTGCCATAGGTTGTATAGTTAATTGCTGCTTTGATGTCGAAAAAGATACTGTTTCTTGGGTAAGGAATTCATCACCTAACGGCGGAATATCAGAATAATCGATATTCTCATCCGTCATCGCATCAATTCTCTTCAAGTCGCTTTTGATAGATTTTTTGCTCACGATTGTTTTACCTAGGAACGCTATGATCCAGAAACCCGGTTTCTTAAACCCCTCAGCCTTAGTCCCATCGTAGGTTGGGTTGAACGATAGTGAAACCCAACACTTTTTAATAATTGAGTTGGGTTTCGTTCCTCAACCCAACCTACAGATTACTTTTGATAGATTTTCTGCTCACGATTGTTTGAGGTAGATTCGTTAATATTAGGTCCCAAGGTAGCACCTTGACACAAGGGATCAAAAATTTCGATCCAGAAACCGGGTTTGTCAAACAAACCCGGTTTCTTAAACCCCTCAGTTTCTTAAACAAAAAGCTAGGAGTAAGGTTTTATCATCGGTTGTTAACTTATTTAAATCCTCCCGCTCTAAAAATTCTTTGAGATCTTCCTGCAATGGCGTTTCTGTCTGTTGTAAATATTCCTCTAATGGCTGAAAAAAAGGCGGAAAAGGCTGCCAATTTTTATAATCGATCGATACCTTTTCCACTCCATCTGTCGCCACACAAATAAAGGCAACTGGCTCGGTTAAAACTTTTATTTGCATATCCTCCAAAGCATTACTAGAAATAACAAAAGTGGTTTCATTGATGTATTCCCCCTTGTCAGGCTGCAACAATAACTGATAATTTCCACCCAGAGGTTTGAAGACAATAAAACCATCTCCTATCTGCATCGCCGCTAACCGTTTTGAAGTAACCAAAACAACCAGTAAAGTTGTCGCTAGATCATTAATGTCTAACTGTTCTTTTTCGGTTTCTTCTTGGAGAATTTGCTGAACATAAGCCAACAGTCGCCGGAATATTTCCTCTAATTCTGCTTCAGTTTCAGTTGCCGCAAATGCTGTTTTTTTGAGATTTTCCTCTAAAAATTGCAGCGCTGCTTTAACTGTTATTTTCGCCCCCAAATCCGAACGTTTGGCACTACCGGCCCCATCGGCCACGGCTCCAATCAAAACATCCTGACCCAATAATTTATAAGCACCATAATCTTGACAGGGTAATCCCCCTTGCACATGAAAACTACCGATTACCGATTGACACAACGTTCTCCACATAATTAACTGTCCTCTAGGTGGTAATTTGTCCCCAATTCACTGGTGGTAAATCGATCGCCTCTCCAATTTTACCACCAGAAACTCGTTTCATTGAGTTACTTAACCACTGAAATAAATCCCGAAAATCTAACCCATTGAGTAACACGGGGGGATTATTAGAAATCTGTTTGAGCTTCTCCATATCGGCCCCCTGAACACCTACAGAAAAAAATAAAACCCGATTTTCTGCTTCTCCTTGTTTTACCCGTTGCGCCGCCAGATTCCATTGATCCGTAGGCGCACCATCAGTAATTAAAAATATCCAGGGACGATAATATTGGATACCATAACTTTTATAAATCGCCTTACGATCTTCGATTAAATCTAAGGCCAATTCAATCGCTTTTCCCATCGGAGTTAAGTCTCCTGCGGTTAAAGTAGGTGGCGTAAATTGGTCAATCCCGACAAAATCTTGCACGGTTTTAACCCCTCCATTACCAAAGGTAACAATGGCGGTTTCTACACTCAACGTCGCTTGGGTATCCCGCATCACATCCTGCTGAAAGGTTTTGATACCATCATTGAGAGCCTTAATCGGTTCCCCTGACATTGAACCAGAGGTATCTAGTAGTAATACCACAGGACAGCGATTTTCCTGATTTTCGACAAATTCAGCCACACCAATCGGCATTTTTTGCAAGCCTCCTAATTTTTTGAACTGGGGGAACTATGGGTATCTTAGGAATTGGGATTATCTACTTTTTGTCCTATTATATTATCTCTGCCAGTCCCATCAGAAAAGACATCTTTCCCTTAAGCAGGCAGGTGTTAAAAGTTGTCAGACACCCCCCTTATTAAGGGGGATCCCCCCGCCTATCGGCACCCCCCTTATCAAGGGGGGCAGGGGGGATCGGCACCCCCCTTATCAAGGGGGAGCCCCCCGCCTATCGGCACCCCCCTTATCAAGGGGGAGCCCCCCGCCTATCGGCACCCCCCTTATCAAGGGGGAGCCCCCCGCCTATCGGCACCCC
>NZ_JASJFB010000664.1:0-1935 GCF_030065455.1 Microcystis sp. M53602_WE12
GCAGCCCCGTTATCGTTCCGCCCGTTTAGTGCGAGGGGGCAGTTGGGGCGATGAAGCTAGGCACCTACGCAGTGCCAATCGCACCTTTTGCCTTCCCGATCAACACCACAGTGTCTTGGGTTTACGAGTCATGGCCGATAGTACCGGTTAATCAATGCTTGTGTCCGCCCAAGAGACGACAAAGGTATGGTTCAATAGGTTAGGTTGCCAAAAGCATTCAGAATCTTCTGCCGTTGTCAGTGCGTCTATAGCTAAATCAACCGCGAGTGAGGTCAAATTTTTCATGAAGGTACAGCAGTCTCTCTTAACTCCCCCCACAGGAGATCTACAGGTACCTTTATCTCCTCCTCCCCCGGACGACGGCAACCTAGAAGCAGAAAAAAATTATCCTCTCAGCCTGTCTCTAGTCATTCCCACCTACAATGAACGGCAAAATATCGTTCAATTAGTCAACATTCTCAGTCAAATACTTGACGAAGCCCTTCCCAACGATTACGAACTGATCGTTGTCGATGATAATAGTCCTGATCGCACTTGGGAAGTCGCTGCGTCTTTAATCCCTGAATATCCCCAGCTGCGAGTGCTGCGCCGGGAGGGAGAAAAAGGCCTATCCTCGGCAGTGGTACGGGGGTGGCAAGTGGCACGGGGCGACATCCTTGGGGTCATCGATGCCGATTTACAGCATCCCCCGGAAGTGTTATTAAAATTATTCGAGCAAACCAGAGCCGGAGCCGATCTCGCCCTGGCTAGTCGCCATGTGGAAGGGGGTGGAGTCAGCCAATGGAGTCTGACTCGACGCTTCCTCTCCCGGGGGGCGCAGCTGTTGGGATTAGTCATTCTGCCTAACGTGGTGGGACGGGTATCGGATCCGATGAGTGGCTATTTCATGGTTAATCGACAAGCGATCGCTGGCCCGATCTTAAACCCGATGGGCTATAAAATCCTCCTCGAAGTTATCGGCCGCGGCAATATCGACCGGATCGCCGAAGTGGGTTACGTTTTCCAAGAGCGTCAAGACGGCGAAAGCAAAGTCACCTGGCAACAATACATCGAATATATCCTGCACCTGCTGAAATTGCGTTCCCGCGGTCGTTTCGGTGGCCTGAAAAGGCGTTGGCAATTCCCCCTCGCTCGCTTTCTTCGCTTTAGTTTAGTCGGGTTTAGTGGCCTATTCGTCGATATGGCCATCTTATATCTCCTCAGCGATCCCACTACCCTCGCTTGGGGAGTAACTCGCAGTAAGATTATCGCCGCCGAGGTGGCCATTATTAATAATTTTCTCTGGAATGATCGCTGGACTTTTGGCGATTTGTCCACTGGCCAAAATCAGTGGCAGCAGCGTCTGAAACGTTTTCTTAAATTTAATCTTATTTGTTTGGCCGGTTTGATCCTCAACGTGCTGCTCTTGAACTTTTTCTTCAATGTCTTACATATTAATCGTTATATTGCTAACTTAATTGCGATCGCTATGGTTACTGTTTGGAACTTCTGGATGAATTTAAAACTCAGTTGGCGTGTGACGGAGGTTAAACCCGAAAAGTCCGGCAAACCATAGGAAAGCCTGGGAAAACTTGCCCTCTCATCCCGCAAACCCTTTTTAACTCTCGTTCAACCTCTGGCAGCCTTAATTTTCGGGACTTAAAAGCGGCCCAAGGTCAACAGGAAACCGATTCCCGGGGATTAAGTCTCAAGGAGGGGATGGAATGGCTTGATCAAAATGCCGATGACTTTCCTTGGGGAAAGGCCGCCGACCCCGATTATTATGCTTTCCCCCATTGTCCGACAATTCATCGGAAATTTTGGGTCTGAAACCCCGTCGTTCTACGACGGCTTTACTGTTAAATATGAGCATCGTTTACGAAATATATGCTAAAATGTGAGACATGGAAAAAGCCTATTCGTTTCGATTTTACCCCACACCAACACAAGAGTCGC
>NZ_JASJFB010000529.1:0-5311 GCF_030065455.1 Microcystis sp. M53602_WE12
ACTTGGCTTCTACGACTAGCATTGATTAATCCTCGACCCTGGATAAATTAAGTATAACACAGTTTACCTACAAATGGTAGAATTAAAATCGTGCTTCGCAGTTAATATCTTGGTCGGATTTCATCCCCCGCAAAGGTTGATGTCTTGTCGAAAAATTTAGCGGGGGCATTCATCCGACATTTTAGGTAAAAACTTCTGCCCCTTCACCTTCCTCCTCACTGTCAAAAAACTCGTAGGATTGGGCCTGGCCCTCTAGGGAAGCTTCTAAAAGCTGATCCTCATCAATAGTTCCCTCAAGACGAATTACCCCCTTATGGTCAAACATCCAGCCCACACAGCCCGTTTCACCTAAATTACCGCCATTTTTGCTAAAAGCCACCCGCAGATCTGCGGCCGTGCGATTGCGATTATCGGTCAGTGCTTCGATCAGGATCGCCACACCCCCGGGACCATAACCCTCGTAGCGAATTTGCTCAAAAGCCGAGTCATTTTCCCAAGTTCCCGCCCCTTTAGCGATCGCTCTTTCGATATTGTCATTGGGAATACCGGCCGCCTTGGCTTTTTCGATCGCCGTGCGTAGCTGAAAATTGCCCGCAGGATCCGGAACACCGTTACGGGTAGCCACGATAAGGGCCCGGGATAACTGGGTGAAAGTTTGCCCTTTTTTGGCGTCAACCCGGGCTTTTTGTCGTTTAATATTTGCCCATTTACTATGACCAGCCATACCTGTCTAACATATCCAACATCAAAAATCTAGCAGATCGATCGCTCTTGGTAAATCCGGGGATAATTGTCAACTCAACGAGTGCAGGGTAATGATCATAAATCCTGTTTCAAAGCTATAGGGGAGCGGGTAGTTCGAGCATTTGTACTAAAATTACCGATAGGCGGTTTAAATGCAGTACAGCTTATTATAGAAAAGGTTGATCAATCAGGGGGCAATATGGCGCAATTTTCTCGCAAAACTCTACTAACCTTGTTTGCTAGTATATTAGTATTATTATTCTCCTTGGCTCCGGCCCAAGCGCTAAGTTATAATAACCGCAATTTGACCGATAACGACTTTGCGGGGCAGGATTTGCGCGATTCCACCTTCGATCACTCTAATCTGCGCGGTAGTAACTTCAGTCATGCCAATCTGGAAGGAGTACGCTTTTTTTCTGCCAACTTGGAGGGGGCCGACTTTAGCGATGCCAATATGAGAAATGTGGATTTAGAATCGGCCCGTTTAACCAAAGCCAACTTTACCAATGCCGTTCTCGAAGGAGCTTTTGCCACTAACATTTTAATCAAAGGTGCAATTATCGACGGGGCCGATTTTACCGATGCAATTATTCGCTCCGATGTGGAAAAATATCTTTGTGAGAGAGCGACGGGAACTAACCCAGTAACTGGCAGAAATACCCGCGATACCCTATTTTGTCGCTGATACCTAACTATGCTGCCCCGAATCGCGCTGTCATGACCGATCGAAACTAGAGCCAGATCGGCCATAATTGCTGTAAGCTAGTATTCGATTTTTTAACAAAACCTTTACAATAGACTTTCAAGCCAGTTTAATCGATCAGTCCCCTCTTGGAAAAAGGAAATTGTAACCATCGTGTCCACCAGTACCCTCGGCAATCAAGACAAAGAGCAGAAACCTAGTAGTGACTCGGATAGCTTTTTCCAAGGAGTCTCCAGAGTCGCAGGGGGAACCGCTCTCGGCCTGTTGATGGTATCCACGGCCGTGGTGACGGGGGCTGTGGTAGGATTAGCGATTAGTTACCGCAATCTACCCGATGTGAGGATTTTACGGGGTTACGTCCCCACGGAAACCAGTTATATCTACGATGTTAAAGGCAGACCCCTGACCAGCTTACACGGGGAAGCGAATCGGGAAGTGGTGGAACTCGATCAAATCTCTCCCAATCTGAAACGCGCCGTGATGGCGATCGAAGATAGCCATTTTTATCACCATCGTGGTATTAATCCTAATAGTATCGGCCGGGCAGTAGTGGCTAACTGGAAAAGTGGCGGTGTGGTGGAAGGTGCATCTACTATCACCATGCAGTTAGTCAAAAATATTTTTCTCTCCCATCAGCGCACCGTTAGCCGTAAATTAGCCGAGGCGGTCCTGGCAGTACGAGTGGAACAGGTTTTTAGCAAAAATGACATTCTGGAAATGTACCTCAATAATATCTATTGGGGTCATAATAATTACGGAGTGCAAACCGCTGCTAAAAGTTATTTTAATAAACCCGCTGCCCAGTTAAATTTAGCAGAATCGGCGATGATGGCCGGATTAATCCAAGCGCCGGAAGTTTATAGTCCTTTTAATAATTATAAAACCGCCAAGGAAAGACAGGCATTGGTTCTCAGTCGGATGCGTACCTTAGGTTGGATCACCCCCGCACAGGAAGAGGCCGCTTTAAAGGAACCGCTGAAACTGGGTAAACCTACCGCTTGGCAAGAAAGTAAATTACCCTACGTTACCGATGCAGTGGTGGCAGAATTGCGGCAAAAATTTGGCAAGGAAACCCTAACTAAAGGGGGAATGCGGATTCAAACCACGATCGATCTCGACTTTCAAAACATGGCCGAGTCTACCATCCAACGGGCCTATAATAGCTTGCGTGGTCGCGGTATTCGTACCAAAGACCTACAAATTTCTCTAGTCGCAGTGGATCCCCGCACCCATTTCGTCAAGGCGCTCGTCGGTGGCGTTGATTACAATAAAAGTCAATTAAACCGCGCCATCCAATCCCGTCGTCAACCGGGGTCAGCTTTTAAACCTTTCGTCTATTATACTGCCTTCGCTAGTGGTCGTTTTACCCCCGAAACGGTGATTAATGATGCTCCCGTACGTTTTCGCGAGGCCGGCGGCTTCTATAGCCCAAAAAACTACGGTGGCGGCTTTTCTGGTCCGGTTTCCCTGCGTAGCGCTCTGATGCAGTCTCTGAATATTCCCGCAGTTGTTCTCGGTCGTCGCGTCGGGATAAATAAAGTCATTGAAGTCTGTCGTCTGTTGGGTTTCGAGAGTCCTTTAATTGCCGTCACCTCTTTACCTTTGGGATCCGTGGATGTGACTCCTCTGGAAATGGCGGGGGCCTACGCTACTTTTGCCAGTAATGGCTGGCATTCTAAGCCTACCTTTATCATGCGTGTTACTGATAGCCGTGGTAACGTCATGCTCGATAATACACCCAAACCGAAGCTAGTTTTAGACCCCTGGGCCACCGCTTCTCTCAATTCTGTCCTACAGGGAGTTATTCAGGGAGGAACAGCCACCTCGGCCCAAATCGGTCGTCCAGCAGCGGGAAAAACCGGTACTACCGATAACGAGAAAAATGTCTGGTTTGTTGGTTATGTTCCCCAATTAGCCACGGCAGTATGGATTGGAGATGACCAAAATCGCACTTTAGGTAAAGGTATCACTGGTGGCGGTTTTGCCGCTCCCATTTGGCGTGATTTTATGGCACAAGCACTTAAAAATGAACGAGTAGAATATTTTCCCTCTCCCTCCAAATTCCGCAAACCAACAGTTAAGTAGATGGTTAATCTAATTGGTTTGATCGTAATTTATCGATCGAGTAAAGGTGGCTATGTTAAAAATGAAACCCACGCTTTGAGCCTTTAGGTTTCCTACGATTAATAGGTAAGTTACCATGAGTACCATCCAAGTTCAAATTCCCGACTCATTACAGAAAAGTTTAGATGATCTAGCGGCTCGTGATGGAATTTCGATCGATCAATTTATCTCTACTGCGATCGCTGAGAAACTTTCAGCGTTGATGACAGAAAATTACCTAATAGAAAGGTCCAAAAAGGGAAGTCGAGAAAAGTATCAGGCAATCTTAACAAAAGTTCCCGATGTTGAGTCAGAAGCCTATGACCGGCTGCCGACTGTCTGACATATCACTGCACCAGACTTTGTGCTAGACTTTGACAAGGCGGGTGAGTTCAACCGTTAGGCTGTCTTTTAATCCAATTAGTTTGATCGTAATTTCATAATATGAGCGAAGTCTTGAATTTGACTGGATTTATTAGAGATGTAAAATATACAGCCTGTCTAACAGAATCTTTAGACAGAGTATGTTTGGAACAATTTGATGTTAATGAATCCAGAGCTTATGGAATTATAGAGGCACAAAATACAGAAGTCGCTTATTCCAAGTGGGTTTCCCCTAAGCGAACCAGAAGTTATCCATTTGCCAGAATTTATAACACATATAATGCATCAAAAATATTGACAATAATACCGATTATTAAAGATGAGGGAAGAGATGGAGACTTAGATAAGCTTCAATATTCTACAGTTTCATGGATGAATTTACTCAATATATATAGTTCTTGGATACTATGAAAATGCGGAGAAAAGTCAAAAAACGAAACAGGAAAATAAACACAAACTTACCAAACAAAAGTTTAATAATGAATTTATTAAGAATCAAATAAAAGAAATTTTAAATTACAAGCAAAGTGCTTTACATTGGAATAAAAGTTTATTAGAAGAAAAGTTTACTTCGACTTTTCAACAGGCTCTTAATTCTTATAAAAATATCTCTGACAATACTGGTGTTTTTACTCATTCTCAAGCTAGTATGGGACAATATCTAAAAGCAGTTATGCTTGATTTTGAAGAATTCAAAAATATATCTCTAAAAGGCTCTAAAATGGCAAGTGAAAGGGAATCAGTTACAGTACATAAACATGAATATTTAGTCGATGGAAGGAAAGCAAACTTCTGTATTGAAAACTATTTGGGAGGAACTTATTATCTAGCACCAGACGAAATTTTATATATAAAAGATCAATATTACATTCAGGAGTCTAAAAATTCTACAAGGAAGGGGCTGCCAGATTTAACTGATATACAAGATGGTCTTTTTAAATTAATTCTGTATTCCAATATAGACTCCATTAACTTAAACAATCAATCCATAAATTTTGTGTCAAAGTTAAAACTTACAGGTAAAGGTATTAAAGACAAAATTACTTTACCTTGTCAATTGGAAAATCTAGAAAAATTTCTTGTGTTAAACTCGGATAATCTGAAGGAGAGAGAGCAGGAAATAATTAGAAAGCTTTTAGTTGAAGTTCAAACCAATAAAAAGCTCGAAATCGAGATAGGAGCTAATTAGTAAATAAAATGTCAAAAATTAAAAGTCCCTTGCGTTATCCGGGGGGGAAATCCCGGGCAATTAAGCAAATTTTGCCGCAAATTCCTGTGAATATTAGGGAATATCGAGAACCTTTTTTTGGTGGGGGTTCTGTATTTTTTGCTGTTAAGCAACTCTTTGGACAACAAATAAAAACCTATTGGATTAAT
>NZ_JASJFB010000163.1:0-4863 GCF_030065455.1 Microcystis sp. M53602_WE12
CACACCCCACACCCCACACCCCACACCCCACACCCCACACCCCACACCCCACACCCCACACCCCACACCCCACACCCCACACCCCACACCCCACACCCTGCTCCCTTCCCCGATCAATGGCAAAAATCCAGCTTAAAACCCCAAAATCAGAGCATCTTGCCGCCATGGTGGCACTCGATCGCACCAGTCTCGGCGGTATCTGGACGTTATCGGGATATCAACGGGAATTAGACAGCCCCAACAGTGAATTATTAATTCTTACCCTAGACCGGGATGACGAAACCCTAATCGGATTGGCTTGTTTTTGGGCAATTCTCGAAGAAGCGCATATTACTCTCCTAGCAATTTACCCAGACTATCAAAGACAAGGATTAGGAAAACTACTTCTCTACAAACTTCTGGAGAAGGCTGTACAAAGACAACTGGAAAGGGCTACGCTAGAGGTGAGGGTATCGAACCAGTCAGCGATCGCAATCTACGAGCATTTTGGCTTCCGCGTCGCTGGAGAGCGTAAAAATTATTATCCGCAAACTGGCGAATCGGCCCTAATTTTCTGGCGCAACGATCTACAAACGGCCGCTTTTCAGGAACAATTAAGCAAGTGGCGACAAGAAATCCTCTCAAGACTGGTGCGGGGAAAGTGGCAATTAGAGGAAGAAACCAGAGCCAAAATAGATACCATGGGGATGCAATGATTACCTACAAGCTTAAATCAGGTCGAGGTTAGGGAAAAATGAGGATTTTAGTGTTGGCGTGGGAATTTCCACCGCGATTAGTGGGCGGTATCGCCCGTCATGTCGCTGAACTCTATCCCGAAATCGTCAAACTCGGTCATGAAGTCCATTTAATCACGATCGAATTCGGTCAGGCCCCCAGTTACGAACTGGTGGAAGGCATTCACATCCACCGTGTCCCCGTACCCCCCGGCAATGACTTTTTCCATTGGGTGGTCAACATGAATAACAGCATGGGGCAACAGGGCGGCAAACTAATCGCCGAATACGGAAAATTTGACCTTGTTCATGCCCACGATTGGTTAGTAGGGGATGCGGCCATTGCCATGAAACATCTCTTTAAAATCCCCCTGATTGCCACTATTCACGCCACGGAATACGGACGTTATAACGGACTGCACACCGACACCCAACGCTATATCGCCGGCAAAGAGGGAACCCTCGTCTATAATGCTTGGCGCATTATCGTCTGCACTGGCTATATGCGTCATGAAGTCCATCGGGCTTTGGGCGCACCCTGGGATAAAATCGATGTGGTTTATAACGGTATTCGGGCCGAGAAAAAGCAAAGAGACCCTAACTTTGATTACCGAGCTTTTCGTCGTCAATATGCCCAAGATCACGAAAAAATCGTCTATTACGTCGGGCGTATGACCTTTGAAAAGGGGGTTTCGGTGTTACTCAACGCTGCCCCAAAAGTCCTGGCCCAGACCGAGGGTCAAACTAAATTTGTCATTATCGGTGGCGGCAATACCGACAAACTCAAACAACAGGCTTGGCATCTCGGTATCTGGCATCATTGTTATTTTACGGGCTTTATGTCCGATGAAAACCTCGATCGCTTCCAAACCGTGGCCGATTGTGCCGTTTTTCCCAGTCTTTACGAACCTTTTGGTATTGTCGCCTTGGAAAGTTTCGCCGCTAGGGTTCCCGTCGTAGTTTCCGATACCTGCGGTTTTCCCGAAGTTGTCCGTCATGGCCAAACGGGAATTGTCACCCGCGTCAATAATCCTGATTCCCTCGCTTGGGGCATTTTAGAGGTTTTAAATCATCCTGAATACGCCCACGAATTAGCTAATAACGCCTACGAAGACCTAGAAAAACGCTTTCATTGGGCGAATTTAGCCCGTCAAACTGAGACAGTATATGGTTTGGTTGTCCAAGAACGACAACTGGTAGAATGGCGTTAATCAGGGATCGGTTTTTTAGCCGTCAGCCATCCTGAAGCCGTCCCGATTTTCTTCTGGACAAACCTAATTAACTAGAGCATAATCTTAGGAAAGTAATTTCCTCGACACAAAATTATGAATATGCTGAAAATAACTAAGGATTTTAATCCCGCTCAACTAGCAAGTGTCCTGGTCAATTTCATCGGTTTTGTGGTTTTATTGACCTGTGTACTTCTTTCTCCCCATGCTCTCGTTTATGATGAAGTTTATCACTTACCGTTAGTAGATTTATTAAATCAATACGGTTTATCCTATCGATTCTTACGCGGTACAGGACAATCGGCCCCAGGTCCGTTATACCCGATAATTCATTATATCTTTCAGCCCTTGACCAATTTGCAAGCCCCTGCCGTTAGGTTGGTTAATATTCTTCTTTTATTACTGTTAATTTTAGTCCTGAGTTTAACCCTGCAAAAAATTTTCAAAATTCCCCAGCCACTGGTCTCTAGTCTGACAATTATGGGCTTACCGATGATTTGGGTGATTACGGGCATGGCTCTCACGGAAATCCCTGGTATGCTCTTGGCAACTTTAGCAATTTTCTTGATATTTATAGCTCTAGAAAAAATTGCAGATAACCGGCAAATGAGCTTAGGAATAGCCGCTCTGAGTGGATTATGTTTAGGGATAGCAATCCTAGGCAGACAAACTTTTCTCGTTCTGGTGTTTATCTTGCCAATACTAACAATTAGTTCCTCAAAAAAATCTTGGCAACCTTTAATATTATGCTGGTTAACTTCTGGAATTTTACCCGCTATCGTTTTTAGCGTATGGGGTGGATTAGTTCCCCCCGGTCAAAGTTCATTATCTTCTGGATATTCTCTGGTAAACGGATTTCTTTCCTTTGCCTACACCGGTCTTTTATTATTTATCCTCGCTCCCAAATGGTTCAGCTTGAATAAGGTGATAATAATATCTGTCCTGGTCAGCAGCTTTCTAGGCAACGCTATCTTTAAAATCCTTTCTATTCGTCCAGCCTACCAAGTTTTCCAGAAAATTATTCCCGATCCTACTTGGCTAAGTTTCTTTTTCTATTTAGCTTCCTCCTGTCTGCTTGCCTTTGGAATTCTTTTTCTGATTGCCAGCCTCAACAATTGCCGAGATCACTATAAAGATAGTAAATTTCTGTTTTTAAATGTTGCCGTGATCGTAGTTGCCGCTACAGCTTTTAAAATTACCCATTATTATTCGACTCGCTATACAGCTACAGCTATTCCATTCTTGATCCTGTTAGCCCAGTATTATACCAAAGATAACTATTTCAAGGTAGCCCGCTTATTGCTGGGGAATGTTGTCGGCTGTTTGATGTTAGTTTCTTATTTTTTGCGTCCTTGGAACTAGAAATCTTGCCAGATGGGATTCTTTGATTTTTGACAAGGATATACCTTAAAATAACAAAGGCACAACTTAACTTCTCCAACTATGACCATGAAAGCAGCTGAAATTATGACCACGGAGGTGGCCAAGATTAAAGGTTCTGAAACCGTTGCCAAAGCGGTACAATTGATGAGAGAAAAGAACATTAGAACTCTCATTGTCGATCGCCGTCACGATGAAGATGCTTACGGAATTATCACTGAAACCGATATTGTCTATAAAGTCGTCGCTTTCGGTCAAGATCCGCAAAAAGTGCGCGTCTATGAAGTGATGAGCAAACCCTGCATCGTGATTAATCCCGACCTCGGGGTTGAATATGTGGCCCGCTTATTTGCTAATACCGGTATTCGTTTCGCACCAGTAATTAAAGGCGGTTTGCTCGGTGTTATATCCGTTAGCGACATTCTCCATAAAGGTAACACCGTCGAAAAGCCCCGCAGTCTTGATTTAGAAGCGGAGATTATCAAAGCTAGAGATATTGCCCGGGCAGTATGTGCTGAAAAAGGGGGAAATTCTCCCGATTGTGCCGCAGCTTGGGATGTTGTTGAGGAATTACAGGCAGAATTGGCACACCAACGCGCTAAAAAACCGGAAAAAACCTATTTTGAGGAATACTGTCAAGAAAATCCCGATGCTTTTGAAGCTCGTATTTATGACACCTAATCCCCATGGCTTTGAGGTATTCTCCGATACCTCAAACTTTTTAATCCGGCAAAAGTAGTGTATAAAGGTTTTATTTACTAATAATCGAGGAAAAACTATGGCCGATCTATTTGTCATCGCCTATGAGGACGAATTTAAAGCAGAAGAAGTTCGTTTAACTTTGGCTAAACTGCAACAGGAACATCTCATCGAGTTAGAAGATGCTGCCGTAGTGGTTAAAAACAAAGATGGCCAGATTAAACTCAAGCAAGCGGTCAATTTAACGGCAGCGGGAGCCGCCAGTGGCAGTTTCTGGGGATTATTAATCGGAATGCTCTTTTTATCCCCTTTATTAGGGGCCGTCCTCGGTGCTGCTGGTGGCGCTTTGGGAGGTGCTTTAAGTGATATCGGTGTGGATGACAATTTTATGCGGGAATTGGGAGAAACCATGCAGCCAGGTACATCTGCTCTCTTTGTTCTCGTCCAAAAAGTTACCCCCGATAAGGTCCTCGATGAAGTGGCCCCCTACGGAGGTAAAGTGTTACGCACTTCTTTGACCAAAACCGACGAAGCTGAATTACAGAAAATTCTCGACCAAAGAGGTGTTCAACCCGAAACCGTTTAGGATATGGGTCCATAAAAGCCAGAAAAAGGGAATATATTTCCCTTTTTGCTTTTTGAGCAAGAATGGGTTTAGCATGACCACCACAGCAGCTATAAAATAAGAAACAATCAATAATTAGGGCTTGCTGAAAAAGTTTTTCGGTGGTGGCAGGGTGTGGGGTGTGGGGTGTGGGGTGTGGGGTGTGGGGTTTTATCGATTTTCAGGTGGTCAACTACCTAATTTTCAGGGAAAAAGTACCTGAATTTTCCCCCCAATC
>NZ_JASJFB010000156.1:0-29037 GCF_030065455.1 Microcystis sp. M53602_WE12
GTCTCCGAGCCAGTAGTCAGTAGTCAGGAGAATTAAGAATGAGCATTAATCAATTAAATGCTCTATTTGGTTATTTTATGCAATTTTATGCTTATTTTTCTCATTTTTGCCCTCTCAAAAATTAATTATGCAAGAACTCTAATGTTAAATCCTGTTTAAAAGTGGGGGATTGGGGGATTGGGGGATTGGGGGATTGGGGGATTGGGGGATTGGGGAAGTGGGGAGCTTTTTTGCTGTGATCGGTAAACGGTAAAGAGTAATCAGCCAACTGAAAACTCAACTCTGATCACTGATAACTGATCACTGATAACTGATCACTGAATACTAAACCTGGCAGAAAGGGGGACAAAAAATGCTAGGATTGCCACAGCACAGAGAAAAGTGAAAGAAAGGAATATAGCTTTACATGGAAGAGTTTGACAAGTCAATATCCTTTGATGGCAGGGATATTCGACTAAAAATAGGGCTTTTAGCCCCCCAAGCTGGCGGTAGTGTTCTGATCCAATCGGGAGAAACGGCGGTTTTAGTGACAGCAACCACAGCCAAAGCCAGAGAAGGAGTAGATTTCCTGCCCTTGACCGTTGACTACGAAGAAAGATTATACGCCGCCGGGCGCATCCCGGGAGGATTTTTGCGTCGTGAAGGTCGTCCCCCGGAAAAAGCAATTCTGACCGGTCGTTTGATCGATCGCCCCCTGCGGCCTCTATTCCCCAGTTGGCTACGGGATGATATTCAGGTGGTCGCTACGACCCTCTCCATGGACGAGGAAGTACCCCCGGATGTTTTGGCCGTTACTGGGGCCTCCGTGGCGGTTTTGTTGGCAGGTATTCCCTTCCAAGGGCCGATGGCAGCGGTGCGCGTCGGTTTACTAGGGGATGAATTTATCATCAATCCCACCTACAAGGAAATCCATAACGGAGAATTGGATTTAGTGGTGGCCGGTAGTCCTGAAGGGGTGGTGATGATCGAAGCGGGAGCTAATCAGTTACCAGAACGGGATATTATTGAGGCGATCGATTTTGGTTATGAAGCGGTCCGCGACCTGATCACCGCTCAACGGGAATTGATCGATCAGTTGGGTATTCCCCTCGTCACCCGAGAAGCGCCGGTAGTAAACGAAACCGTGCATAATTTCCTGAAAGAACAAGCTAAAGAGGAAATTAAACAGATTCTCTCTCAGTTTACCCTCAGCAAAACCGAACGGGATGAGAAATTAGCGGCGATCGAAAATCGGATCAAGGAAACTATAACCGCTCTCCCCGATGAAGATCCCTTAAAAGCTCCAACGCTGGAAGAACCCAAGTTAATCGGTAATCTCTTCAAGGATCTGACCAAAAAACTGATGCGCGCCCAAATTATTGAGGATGGGGTGCGGGTTGATGGTCGCCAACTGGACGAAGTACGCCCGATTTCTTGCCGGGTGGGAGTTTTACCCCGCCGGGTTCACGGTAGCGGCCTGTTTAATCGCGGTTTAACCCAGGTGCTTTCGATCGCCACCCTGGGCACCCCCGGTGATGCTCAGGATTTGGGCGACGATCTCCATCCCGAAGATGAAAAACGCTATCTTCATCACTACAATTTTCCACCCTTTTCCGTCGGTGAAACCCGTCCCATGCGTTCTCCCGGCCGTCGAGAAATTGGTCACGGTGCTTTAGCGGAAAGAGCGATCGTACCTGTCCTTCCCCCCCAGGAGGAATTTCCCTATGTGCTGCGGGTAGTGTCGGAAGTCCTCTCTTCTAATGGTTCCACCTCCATGGGTTCCGTGTGCGGTTCCACCCTGGCGCTGATGGATGCCGGTGTTCCCCTGAAAAAACCCGTTAGCGGTGCGGCCATGGGTTTAATTAAAGAAGGGGAAGAAGTGCGGATTTTGACCGATATCCAGGGTATCGAGGATTTTCTGGGAGATATGGACTTTAAGGTGGCTGGCACTGATTCCGGCATCACCGCTCTCCAGATGGATATGAAAATCCCCGGTTTAACTATGGAAGTGGTGGCCAAGGCGATCGAACAAGCTTTACCGGCCCGCAAACATATCCTAGAGAAGATGTTAGCGACCCTAGAAAAACCGCGCACGGAATTATCTCCCCACGCACCCCGGTTATTGACGATCAAGATCGATCCAGATCTGATCGGGTTAGTAATCGGGCCGGGTGGTAAGACGGTTAAAGGGATTACTGAACAGACTGGCACGAAAATCGATATCGATGACGATGGTACTGTCACCATTTCCTCCACCGATGGGGAACAGGCCGAAAAAGCTAAACGACTGATCTACAATATGACCCGCAAACTCAATGAGGGTGAGGTTTATCTCGGTCGCGTGACTCGCATTATCCAAATCGGCGCTTTTGTGGAAGTTTTGCCAGGAAAAGAGGGAATGATCCATATTTCCCAATTGGCCGAGGGACGTGTCGGCAAGGTCGAGGATGAAGTGGCCGTGGGGGATGAGGTGTTAGTCAAGGTACGGGAGATCGATAGTAAAGGTCGTCTCAATCTCACCCGTCTCGGTATTCATCCCGATGAGGCCGCCGCTGCCCGTAAGGCTGCTACTGTAGTCTAGGTGAATTTTTTGTTCATGGTTAACTCTCGATCGCTCGATCGAGGGTTTTTTTATCGCTAAAATTGCCTAAAAACGGCAATAGAGACGCAAAAACCACGCCTCTATCACGGTATTTTCCCTAGATATTGTTTCTGACTACCAGCTAGACTTGACCACACCGGGTAAAAGACCTTGGTGGGCCCATTCCCGTAAAACGTTGCGGGATAAACCAAAATCGCGATAGTATCCTCTCGGTCTGCCGGTCGTTAAACAACGGTTGCGGTGACGACTGGGAGCGCTATTGCGGGGTAATTCCTGTAATTTTTGGTGAATTGCCAGTTTTTCTTCAAAATCCTCGGCGGTGCGGAATTGTTCTTTTAGTTCCGCTCTTTTAGCTTCGTATTTTTGTCTGAGACGAGCGCGTTTTTTCTCGCGTTCTACCATCGATTTTTTTGCCATGGGGTTTCTCGAAAAAGATTTAACCTGTAAAGACAGCATTTCCCATTATAACCTGAAACACCGGTGACAAAAGCAACATTTCTTGATATTAATTCTTAAAGTCCTAGTTGAAAATTTTCTATGTCTGAACCGCCTCAATTTCTCCAACAACGTCTTTTTTATCAAGGTCGCGTCTTTCAATTTGAAGTCTCGAAACTGCGTTTACCTAACGGTGTCGAGGGAGAATGGGAATGTGTCCGTCATCCGGGGGGTGCTTTAGCAGTTCCAATCACCAAGGAAGGTCAATTGGTTTTAGTACGTCAGTATCGATTTAGTTTGCAAGCTCGAATTCTGGAATTTCCCGCCGGAACGATTGATGAAGGAGAAGACCCTGCTACGACGGTAAAACGAGAATTAGAGGAAGAAGCGGGCTATCGGGCGCACAATTGGCAATCTTTGGGTAAATTTGCCCTGGCACCCGGTTATTCCGATGAATACATCTATGCTTTTCTAGCCCAGGATCTGGAAAAATTAAGCTTGCCCCCCGCTCAAGATGTCGATGAAGATCTAGAAGTGGTTTTGATGAGTTTTGAGGAAATGGAATCGGCGATCGCACGGGGAGAATCGATCGATGCTAAAACTATTACTAGCTTCTATCTGGCCCGTTTAGCCCTTAATTAATCTTTTCAATCACCGCTTGTCCTAGTTGAATCAACTCAAAACCGATAAAAAGGCTTAAAATCACGGTGACAGCCTGATTAAGCAGGGGTATATTGCCTTTGCCTAGAGCAGAAGCGACGAATTTGACCACAACTAAAACGAGAGCGCTAACAACGGCGATTTTGACGGCTATCATAGATTAATTTTTCCTCACGGTTAACCGAAGTATACTATTTCTACACTTTTTCTTGCCAGTTTCATCTTCGGCTTGATACAAAATGTAGCATTTTGGTGGAGAGCGCTCCTGTCATTGCCAAAAATGCACAGGTTTTTGTTAAGAATTGTAAAATGTAGTTAGATTTATTTACTCAGAAGGGGATTTATGTCTAACCAAGAATCGATTTTTCCGTTCCCTCAAAAACCAGCATATTACTCCGTATTCAAGTCGATTTTAGCGATAATATCAGTTATTTTAATTATGTTAGCAGTGATCGGCGGGCTAATGATGGTCAGTTTATCATTATGTTGGCCAGAACACAATATTGATCGATTAATACTTGGCTTAGTAGAAGATTTTTTTAATCCATTTGCTTGGATTAAAGTTCCCACGGTTGCTCATAGCTATCAATTATTATTACCCACGGTTATCCTGCTAATTTTTACGCAGTTAATCATTTTCTTGTCTCCGCGTCCGCAAGTTTGGTCAAGATTAGTCATTATTTCTATCACTCTCGCTATCACCCTGCGCTATCTACTCTGGAGGATTCTGGAAACCTTAAATCTTTCCACCCCTCTCAATGGCTTTTTTAGTTTACTGCTTTTAGGCATTGAGATGATAGTTTTAAGTGGTAGCATAATTCAGTTAGTTTTAGTCTTAACCACGAAAGATAGAAGCCAAGAAGCTGATTTTTATAGCCAAGCAGTGATCAATAAACAGTATTTGCCCACGGTAGATATTCTGATTCCCACCTATAATGAGCCAGCCTTTATCTTAAAAAGAACTATTATCGGTTGTCAAGCCCTTAATTATCCTCATAAAAATATTTATATTCTCGATGATACCCAGAGGTCAGAAATTTATGAATTAGCAGAAAAATTAAATTGTAATTATCTGACTCGTGAGGATAAAAAAAATGCTAAAGCAGGCAATTTAAACCATGCTCTCAGACAAACTCAAGGGGAATTAGTGGTAGTTTTTGACGCAGATTTTATCCCTTGTCGGAATTTTCTAGAAAGAACTGTTGGCTGGTTTCAAAACCAAAAAATTGCCTTAGTGCAAACGCCTCAAAGCTTTTATAATGCCGATCCTATCGCCTATAACTTAGGTTTAGAAAATATCGTTACTCCCGACGAAGAATTATTTTATCGTCATATCGAACCAGCTAAAGATGGGGTGGGTAGTCCTGTCTGTGCTGGTACTTCTTTTATTGTCAGAAGAAAGGCCTTAGAAGAAGTGGGCTACTTTAATATAGAATCTATTAGTGAAGACTATTTCACTGGGATTGCTATCTCTGCCAAAGGTTATGAAGTTATTTACTTAAATGAAAAACTCAGCGCTGGTTTATCTGCCGAAAGTTTATCAGCTTATTTACGGCAAAGATTGCGCTGGGCAAGGGGAACTTTACAGGCCTTTTTTATCAAAGCTAATCCCCTAAAAATTGCGGGACTAACTCTACCACAAAGATTGGCACACTTAGAAGGAATATTATCTTGGTTTTCTCCCTTAGCTCGTTTATTTTCTCTCCTTATTCCTCTCCTTTATACCTTTGGTTATATCGTACCTTTGAACATTACCATCCATGAGACAATCTATATATTTTTACCCTACATGATGCTGCAGTTAGCCACTTATCACTGGTTAAATTCTCGCTCGCGCTCCATTATTTTTTCTGAGGTACTATCGATGATTATTTGTGTACCTACATCCCTAACAGTTCTCCATGTTCTTTGGAAACCCTTTGACAAAGGATTTCAGGTGACACCGAAGGGAATTGCTCGTAAAAATTATCAATATAATTGGCGTTTATCCTACCCATTACTGTTTTTTCTCACCATTACCTTAATTAGTATTTTCTTTAATTTACGCCATCACAATTATCAAGCAAGTCCCCTAAATTTTGGCTTGATTTTGGCTATATATAACGTGGTTATTATCATGACTGCTTTAGTGGCTTTATTGGAAGCTCCCCTCACCCTAGAAACTCAATACCAATTGCTAGAATATCCTGTTAACTTGATAACAGAATCGGATATAATTATGCAGGGCAATCTGAAAAAACTTTCAGAAATAGGAGCAGAAATTCACCTGAGGGAACCCATCTACTCAGAAAAATTACTCCTAGATATTTTAGGCGAAGATTTGCGCCTATCGTCTCATCTAGTCAATCTAGAAAAACGAGGAAAAATCTGGCAAGCAACCCTTAAATTCCAGCCACTTACCCTATCAGACCAGAGAAAACTAATTACTTTTTTATTCTGTCGTCCCCAGCGCTGGCCAGTGAAAAATACGGCAGGAGAATTACAATCCCTTTGGTTGTTAATTATCAGCTTTTTTCGGGGTATAGGCTTAATTTGTCGGGCATTTTTGCATCGAAAAACAGCCCTTTAGTTACGTCAAAAATCGAAAATACTTAAGTAGCTGGTTATAGTTAAATTTAAAATGGATTTTAGGTTCGATCCCCCCTTAGTCCCCCCTTGATAAGGGTGGTGCCGATCCCCCCTGCCCCGCTTGATAAGGGGGGTGCCGATCCCCCCTTAGTCCCCCCTTGATAAGGGGGGTGTCTGATAATTTTTAACGCCTACCTACTTATCGAAAAATTACTGGCTGATTATCCTATCAACTGGCTTTTGTCTGTGATTTTACTCACATGGCTATTCCTGTATTATCACAGTTGTCACTTGAGCAAAACTTGATCAGTAGTTAGGTGTTAAAAACTGTCAGATACCCCGCTTAATAAGGGGGGAGCTGCACCCCCTTATCAAGGGGGGCAGGGGGGATCGAACCCAAAATCCATCTTCAATTTAATTATAACCAGCTATTTATTATTATAATAGAAGTAACCATTCTTAGATGAACTGGCTTATGAACAATCGTTTATGTCTTCACCTGATGGCTAATAAGGAAAAAGGGTTTGCCTTGCCTCTTGCCGTGTTAATTGGACTTATCCTGATGGTGACAGGAATGACTATGATCATGCGCGCCCAAGGGGACCAATCGAAAGTAATTGCCCAAAAAGCCCGGGCTGATAGTTTAACAAGTTCCGAAGTGGGGCTGGCTCGCGTGCAGGATCTACTCAATAGTGTTCGAGTTATGGCGACGGTTGATAGGAATTGTACTTCCGGCGATTGTTGGCAGAACGCCAGATATGATGTGGATACTGATCCCACCGATTTACAAAAACATTTAAAAAAATTAGTCGACGCCGCCCCCTCCTGTAGTAATCCCAACGATGCTGTTACCTTGAAGAAAAAAATCAATGAATTAAGAGATTTGAGCGCAGATAAATGGGTTGATCTCGGTAATAATAGTTATTATCGCGTGGTTGAATACAATTATCGTATTGATACTGGCATGGGAGTTCTCACCCTCGAAGGACTTTCCCGCAAAAGTGCCGCAACAGACATAACTAACATTACTATCGATAGAGATAGTGACGATAATGCCGCCTCCCGTAACCGCGTGGTGGTAACTATCCCTATTCTTGATGCCCCTCACCACGCATTTAACCGCACCACGGTCCCAGCTTTATGGATAAGTGAGGGAACGGTGGAAGGTGATGCTATATTTCAAGGGGATGTGGTGGAGAAGGTGGAAAGCCCAGAATGTAATATTAACCAAACTAAGATTCAACAGCCCACACCCGCACTCAATCCCCCCTACACGGCACAATTTGTCGGTGTGTTTTTCCCCAATTTACCGGAGACTCCCACCGGTATTCCAAGCCTAGGAGACCTTACCAGTTCTGAAACTTTTCCCAGAACGGGAGACACAGCATCTCCCAGCGGAGTGTACGAGTATATCTTTGATGATATCGACTTGGATGATGGCGAGAAGATTACCATTACTGCGGGGGACCGGGTAGTTTTCTATGTTAAAGGTAACATTAACGGTGCGATCGAACACGATTGTGGTAGTGTGACTGGCTGTAAACCGGGCAATCTACAGATTTATGCCGATAATGGATTAGGTTCCGCCAATCCGCAAATTTGTCTGAAAGGAAACCAAACACTACAAGCGTTTATCTTTGCTCCTGACTATTCCCTCGGTAAAACCGATAATGGTACTTTTATCGGTGCTGCCTGGGGTAAAAATTGGGGCCAAATTTCAGGCTGTCTCTCAAGTAGCGGTGCTGTAGCTGTTACCCAAGGGGTAGAATGGACTGAATTAATCTATGACCTGAAACCCCAATTTCCCCGACTTGGTCAGATTGCCAATTGGTGTGAGGAACCCATCGATACCCTTCCGGGTGAATCTATGTGTGATTATTTCCCGACTGCTTCACCCTCTCCCAGTCCCTAAAAAAGTTTAACTTATCGGGTTGGTGGGGGGGGTTGAGGATTTCGGTTCAGGACAGGTTTTATTGGCGAAATCACAGCGATAAATTGCCGGTTTTTGCCAACTGAGGGGAATTTCCAGCAAATCCCTGGAACCGGTCATGGCTTGTCCCAGAAAGAGAGCCAGAGCAATACAATTGAGAATTGTATGGGCGATGCGCCAACGATGGGAACGGTCTTTATAGATATCTTCGACAATGGCCAGAGAGAAAATCATCAGTAATGATGCCGCCATGCCGATATAGTAGTGGGACCAGTACCATTGGGCCGAGAGTCGCCAGACCCCATCCTGAGCACCGATAATAATTAAACCCATGCCAGTCAAGGTGGCAAAAATTCCGCGCCAGAGGCCTTGTCTAGCGCGGTAGAGACAGACCAAAGAGGCAATGGTGACAAAAAACATCAAAATCACAAAAAAGACCTGAAAGGAGTCTAATTTTCCCTCTTTTTGTTGATCGACAAAACCATTAAACCCGTAAACGACCGAGTAAGCTAGTGCTAACAGGTTAACCCCTACCACTGTACCCGTTAACCAGCGGCCTAAGCGTAGATGTTCTGGCCCGACCACTGGGGGAATTTTACTTTTATTTCCCGCATTGGTTTCTAAGCGACGTTGACGGGTTTGCCAAGCAAAGTTAACTACGAGGCCGATAATAGGGAAAACGACCACTATCCCTAGGACAGGATGAATGAGAGCCAGAAAATCGACGAATTGCATATAAATATCCCGAAAATAGTCAGCAGAAAATCGTCAATAGTTGACAAGCTATAGCCTTGTTTTTTTTAGCTTATCGCAGATATCAGGAGCCGGTCGGCAAAAGGCAAAAGGCAGGAGATAGGGTGATAGGGTGATAGGGTGATGAGACAGCTTCCCCACTACCCCACTACCCCACTACCCCACTACCCCACTACCCCACTTCCCCACTTCCCCACTACCCCACTACCCCACTTCCCCACACCCCACTTCCCCACACCCCCACTTCCCATTTCGGACTAGGAACCTCTTCGATGATCGGCTAATCTAAAAGCAGCAATCCTTAGATTCAATCCTGACTATGAAACTACAAGAACTTTTAACAACTATCCCTCTGGTTTCCCCGATTTCTTCTCCTATCGCTTCTATTACCGAGATTACAGGAATTTCTACTAATTCCCATGCTTGTCAACCGGGAGATTTATTTATCGGTTTACCCGGTACTCGCGTCGATGGGGGCGAATTTTGGCGTTCCGCTTTGGAAACCGGGGCCGTAGCGGCGATTATCTCCCCGGCAGCCGCAGCTAAATTTCCCCCCCCGGAGGATGCTTCGGTAATGGTTGTGGCAGATTTAGTTACTGCCGCTGCTGCGATCGCTGCTAAATTCTATCATTATCCGGCCCTTACCCTAAAATTAATCGGTGTGACGGGAACCAACGGCAAAACCACCACCACCCATTTAATTGAATATTTTCTCAGCCAAGCAGAGATTCCCACCGCTTTATTCGGGACTCTTTACACCCGTTGGCAAGGATTCCAAGAAACCGCTAATCATACCACCCCTTTCGCTAACGAGTTACAAGCCAGTTTAGCCAAAGCGGTGAGCGCCGGCAATGAAATCGCCGTCATGGAAGTTAGTTCCCATGCACTGGCCCAGGGACGGGTACAGGGTTGTACTTTTCCCGTGACGGTGTTTACCAATCTCACCAGGGACCATCTCGATTATCACCTCGACATGGAGGATTATTTCGCCGCTAAAGCTAAATTATTTAGTCCCGATTATCTGCAAGGTAAGGCGATTATTAACCTTGATGATGCCTACGGTCAACGTTTAGCGGCCTCCCTGTCTCCCCAACAGGTTTTAACCTATAGTGTGTCCGATGCTCGTGCCGATTTTTATACTAAAGATTTACACTATCAACCCACGGGAGTTCAAGGGGTGATGGTGACTCCCCAAGGAGAAATAGCCTTTGCTTCTCCTCTGGTGGGTCAATATAATCTAGCTAACCTCTTAGCGGCGGTGGCGGCAGTGTTAGAATGTGGTGTAGATTTAGGGACAGTAATCGCTCAAATTCCCCAGTTTTCAGGAGTACCGGGGCGGATGGAACGGGTTAGCACCGCTCACGACCAAGATATCAGCGTCATTGTTGATTATGCCCATACTCCCGACAGTTTAGAGAATGTTTTAAAAGCAACACGTCCCTTTATTTCTGGTCGGATGATTTGTGTTTTTGGTTGTGGCGGCGATCGAGATCGGACAAAACGACCGTTAATGGGTAAAATAGCCGCAGAATTAGCAGATTTAGCCATAGTTACCTCCGATAATCCCCGCACAGAGTCTCCCGAACGAATCCTTCAGGATATCGTCGCTGGCATTCCCCCAGAAATTACCGTGCAGGTAATTAGCGATCGCGCTTTGGCCATTGACACCGCTATTCAAGCAGCGCAACCGGGAGACGGAGTAATTATTGCCGGTAAAGGTCACGAAGATTATCAAATTTTGGGGACGGAAAAAATCCCTTTCGATGACCGCGAACAGGCCCGGGCCGCTTTGATAAAAGTGAAAAAGTGATGAGGGATGATTAATTGTCAAGAAAAGCTAACATTAGTTGACCGAAAATTTGGGTACAAGCCCCGCCCTCCGCTTAAATATGTATTGTCAACTTAAGGAATTTTGTGTTAAGATGTTGATACTCGATCGAGCAATGTCAAAATGTTTGTACTAGAATACAAGGTTAAGCCAAAACCTAATCAGATAGAAGCCATTAATGAGGCAATACGGACAACCCAATTTGTTCGGAATAAAGTCCTGCGTTATTGGATGGATAATCAGGGTGTTGGCAAAACAGAGTTATTTCGATACAACACAGCATTAAGGAAAGAGTTTAAATTTGTTGATGATTTAAACTCCCATGCTTGCCAGACTGCCGTAGAAAGAACCTTGCGGGCAATTACTCGGTTTTACGATAATTGCCAAAATAAAGTTAAAGGAAAGAAAAACTACCCTAAGTTTAAAAAACATTCCCGTTCTGTTGAGTATAAAGTATCTGGATGGAAGCTATCAAAAGATAAACGCCATATTACCTTTACAGACAAAAAAGGTATTGGCACTCTTAAACTGATTGGCTCTAGAGATATTAATTACTATCAACCAGACCAGATTAAACGGGTAAGAATCCTTAATCGTGCCGATGGTTACTATGTGCAGTTCTGCATTAAATTAGACCCCAGAGACACGGTTAAGCCTTTAACACCTTCCCAGAAAGCCACTGGGATTGATGTGGGATTAAAGTTTTTCTTAGTAGATAGCGAAGGCCATCAAATTGATTGTCCGAACTACTATCGAAAAGCTGAAAAACAACTAAACCGATTAAATAAAAAAAAGTCAAAGAAATACCGTAAGGGTAAAAAACAATCTCGTAATTATCACAAAGCTAGAAAGCGATATGCTCGGAAACATTTAAGAGTAAGTAGGCAACGAGAAGAGTTTGTCAAGAGTGTGGCACTCCGTTTAGTTAAGTCTAACGACTTAATCGCCTATGAAAACTTGAATATCAAAGGCATGGTCAAGAATCGTCATTTAGCGAAGTCGATAACCGATGCAGGATGGTCTGTTTTTAGGCAATGGCTAGAGTATTTTGGGGACAAATACGGCAAGTTAACTATAGCTGTCTCACCTCATAATACGTCTCAAAATTGTTCTAATTGTGGACAAAAAGTCCAAAAGTCGCTATCTACTCGAACCCATGTTTGTCCTCATTGTGGATATACAGATTGTCGAGACAGAAACGCCGCTTTAAACATCTTGCAAAAGGGATTAAGTAGCGTGGGGCGCACGCAAACTTTAAACGCTTCGGGAGAGATTCCCTCTTGGTTGGTTGGAGAAATCCTGCTTGCTAACGGAGACTCAATGAACGAAGAATCCCCGTCTTTTTAGAGCGGGGAGCGTCAAACAAAAAAGGCGTTACAGGCGCTTTGATTGTCTGAGGCCTCTGGCTTTAGACTTTGGGAGATACCCCCCTTGAGGAGAATCTCTTAAAGTGCATTGTTAAGGTGTGTTAGTAAAAAAGTATCGGTCAATTGGTGATTCTAGATGACCTACTGCCTTAATCCCAACTGTACTCAACCGAAAAACGCCCCGACAGCGTTAATCTGCGAGAGTTGCGGTTCAAAACTTCTTCTGCACGACCGCTATCAAACCCTACGCATTTTGGGGAAAGGTGGGTTTGGGGCAACTTTTGTTTCATCGGATCTGTCCCTACCAGATAAGCCCCTCTGTGTGGTCAAACAACTGCAACCTCCCCCTCAAGATGCTAATGTTTTTCGCATGGCGAGGGAACTTTTTGATCGAGAAGCGGCCACCTTGGCAAAACTGGGAGTTCATCCGCAGATTCCCCGATTATTGGACTATTTTGAAGATAATCAACAGTTTTATCTAGTTCAAGAATACGTTAAAGGTCATAACCTGCACCAAGAGGTCAAAAAACGCGGACCGTTTAGCGAAGCGGGAGTCAAACAGTTTTTAAGTGAACTCTTGCCGATTTTGAAATATGTCCACGAGCAAAAGGTAATTCATCGGGATATCAAACCCGCTAACCTAGTTCGTCGGCAAACAGACCGAAAATTGGTTCTGATTGACTTCGGGGCTGTCAAAAATCCAGTTAATAGCGTCATGGCCAATGCCGATTCTCAAACCGCTTTCACTAATTTTGCCGTGGGTACCCAAGGTTTTGCCCCCCCCGAACAGATGGCCATGCGTCCCGTTTACGCTAGTGATATCTACGCGGTGGGAGCTACCTGTCTCTATCTACTCACGGGCAAATCTCCTAAAGCGATCGAAGTTGATATTAATACAGGTGAATTACTCTGGGAAAAATTAGTCAAGGTGAGTCCCCAGTTTGCTAAAGTCCTGAAAAAAATGCTGGAAGTCTCTGTCCGTCATCGCTACAAATCCGCCCAAGAGGTAATGGATGCTTTAGACATGACGGCTTATGCCGATAGTCTAGCCCAAAGTTTAATCGCCGCTCCAATGGTTACTTCCCAGCCCCCCCGACAAGATTCAGGTTCGATAGCCACTTCCTCCGTTTCTGTCCCTCTCAAGTCTAAATTTCGTCCCAAAAATAAAAATCCAGAGGCCTCTCCAGATAATATGCTGGGGGGACAGATGGCTTTTTCACTGTCTAATACAAATGTATTGACTAAAAGTCAAGCCCGCAGCAGCACAGAGCTAACCTTACTGAAGAAAAAACCCCGCTTAGATGAAAAAGCGATTCTCGATGCTTACAATAACGGCCGGCGCAATTTCGCCCAAGAGGAATTACCAAATCTCAATCTGGCCAAAGCCAAACTTTTGGGCGTCAATTTCTGTCAATCCAAATTAACAGGAGCTAATTTACAAGGGGCAAATCTGTCCAATGCGGATCTGGGCCGGGCTAATCTCAGTCAAGCTATTCTCAAAAGTACCAATTTAAATAATGCCTATCTCGGTTATGCAGACCTAGAAAAGGCCGATTTACGCGGGGCTAATCTCACCGGCGCCCATCTTCGCTACGCTAATCTCAAAGATGCTAATCTTTGCGGGGCTAATCTCTCTGATGCCCAAGTAACTCAAGAACAAATCGCCCTGGCAAAAACCAATTGGTTAACAGTTATGCCCAATGGTAAACGCAGTTACTGGTAATCTTTCTTCAGTGATCAGTCAACAGTAATAGGAAACTTCTATTTAGGGTTTGCTGAAATAAATCTAAAAACCTTGTTGGGTAAAACTTTTAGACTTTTTGTCAATCAAAAAGTCCAGGACTGGGAGTGATCAGGGGGAAAATTCAGGTACTTTTTCCCTGAAAATTAGGTAGTTGACCACCTGAAAATCGGTAAAACCCTACACCCCACCTGCCCCCCCGATGTCGGGGGGGTTGGGGGGGCCACACCCTGCCCCCAAGAAAAACTTTTTGCCGCAAACCCTATTTAATACTGTCACTTCAAACTCAAATCTGATAGCTGATAACTTACCCACTGATAACTGATAACTGATCACTGATCACTGATTTAACCGCGGCTTTCCTTAAAGGTTTTGTAGGCGGTTTCGGAGTCGAAAATATGGCAATAATCAACGATTCGCTGCATTAATGCCCAAGAAAACTCGGTTTCTTTCAGGTGACTACCCCAATTTTCTTTGAGACTAGCGTGAACTTTGCGGAGGTTATAGGAAGGAATCGCCGTCGAGATATGATGGGGGATATGGACATTAATATCGTGACAGAGAATTTCTACCCAACGGGGATAGCTACAGTGAACTGTCCCTTCTAGTTGCGCTAAAGCTTGATTCCAGTCTTCGGGATAGGAAAATTGAATATCGGGGTCTGTGTGATGGACAAGGGTAAAGGTACTCATCCAAAAATGATAGACAAACCAAGGTACCACCCAAAATTTAACCAATCCCCAAACACCAGTGTAGAAAATTAGGGTTGGGAAAAAAATAGCGGCAAAAACTAGGACGACAATCATCGAAAAGCGCGCTTTTTCCCGTTCGTTCTCTTTGAATTGTTCGATGTTGAAGTGTAGAATAGCCCAGTGGGCGATCGAACCAAGCCACCAGAAACGTCCGCGAATGCCGCGATAAAAGAGACGCACTAAGGGATTGGCCGAGTTAAAAGCTTCTAATTCCCACGGATCCCAAGCATTATCTATAGTTACCATGTTAGTTTTAGTATGATGGCGATCGTGCAGGAAACGCCAGCAGTGGAAGGGATAGATAAGCGGTAAGAGGAAAATATGACCGACAAGATCATTAACCCAGGGTCGATTGGAAAAAGACCGATGACCGCAATCATGCGCGATCACAAAAAATCCCGTTAAAGCTGTACCAGTGAAAATCCAAGCTAAAGGCAGTAAATACCAGGGAGAATAAACTAGCATTGCATAACCCGCAATGACCGCCAAAATATTCGTAATCACTCCAAACCAAGCTTTAACTGGGTCTTTCTGGAAATATTCTTTGGGAATGGTTTTAATAATATCTTTCAGTTTAAAGTCTGGCTCGATCGAGGTGATCAACTCCCCATGCAATTTATCCGTCGTTGCCGTCATGAAATCTCCAATTACACTTAGGTGAACCCTTGACAAGAAATCAGCTAGGAGGTTTGGCTAAATTCTGCTCCTTACCACAAGCCAATTTTTTTGTCAATATATTTTTAACTTTAATTAATAAACTTCCGCGAAGCTTAATAATCCTTTACTTTATATACCATAAGAGGAGATTTTCTGTTTTGGCAAAATTGGACGGCGGGTGCATCTCATTTTTGTAAATCTACCAATTGGGATTTTTACGGCGAAACTCTCGCCTAAAATCGGGCATTACTTCCGATTTTATCACTCAATCCCAGCTTTTGGGGGGTTCTACCCCCCAAACCCCGGAGCGCATTAGCTTTTCGGTGAGATGCTTACAGGCAGCTGCTGATACATTTGTCATCATCTAAGAGTCACTGATAATTGCTGATTGTCGGTATTCCTGCAAATGTGAGATGCACCCTTGACGGCTGCCTATTGCCTTCAAAAACTGATAACTGATAAAAAAAACAAACATTGACTATTTTTAGGCGTTTTTTAGCGATTAGCGGTGTTTTCTAGGGATTTAATCTCCTCCTGTACCTTACGGTGTTCGCGATTTAACTGTTTTTTGACCGATTCGGGGAGTTGTTCCTGTTTTTTCAGGGCATTATTAAAGTAATCTAATGCCAGTTTCAAAGAGCCAGTATTTTTATCCGTATTGCCTTGAATTCTCAGGATTTGACCCTTCAGATACATTAATTCTGGATTATCGGGGGTTGCTTTCAGAGCGTTATCGATAAACCGCAAAGCCTGATCGTACTGCTTTAAATCCCGGTAAGCTAGAGCGATACCTCGATCAACCAAGTAATCAGGACTTCCGTAGGTTTCTAGCCTTTCAATTGCCTCTTGGGGACTAGAAAAGGGCAGATTAACCGCTAAAATCAAATCCATATAACCCTTTAACAGGTTCAATTCCGGATCCGTAGGATTAACCTTTTCCGCAGTTTCCAAATACTGAAACACCTCTTGTAATCTGGGGATAGCTGATACTGCCCCTTCGGTTTGAAAAACGTAGGTTCCCTCTAAAAAACTGCCCACCGCTAGATACAAATTTCCCCTTAAAGGGTCGCTGCCCTGTATTTGTTTGGCCGCTTCCTTAGTTTTCTCGGAGTAGGTTTTTAGGGTGTTCCAATCCTGGTCGGTAAAAGCAAGAGAGGCCCGCATAGCATGGGACAAAGGTTCTTGGGGTTCCTTTTCTGTGGCCTCAACAATTAATTTTTTTGCCTCTAGATAGTTACCTTGTTTAAAAATAGCGTTAAAAGCGGCCTCGGTCTTATCACCAATCGGTCGGGGATTGGTTTTGCGGAAAGGATCTCCGGCTAAACCGGGACCAATCCAGTTAACCACTACCATAACAGCCAGCGAAGCACCGATCGCCATTTTTTTCGTTAAACCTAACCGCAGCGCCATGGTTAAAAGTCTCCTTGAGCGAATGAAAAAATCTGTCACAATAGAAACGAGTTTCTAGACTTAATTTCCAGTTATTTTCCTGTCAATGCTTTATCTCAAAGATGTGGTTTATCATCCCCCCGCTGCCCTCAATCCCATTTTACAGGGGATTAATCTCGAATTAGCCCCCCAAGAATTAGGTCTGATTGTTGGCCCCAGTGGTTCCGGAAAAACGACTCTTTTGGAAATTTTAGCAGGCTTTGCCGATAAAACAGGAGGGACGATTCACTGGCGCGACCAAGAATTAACGGTGCTGCACCTGCAACAATTAGGAGGAATCGTTTTTCAGTTTCCCGAACGTCATTTTTGCGGTAAAACCATCCTTGAGGAGTTGCGTCTCGGTCATCCAGAAATTAAAAGCGAGCGCCTAACGGCGGCCTTAAAGGAGGTAGGATTAGAAAATATTCCTCTGGATACTTCTCCCCATAATCTTAGTGGAGGTCAACAGCGTCGTTTATCCCTCGCTGTCCAGTTAATCCGGCAGCCTAATCTGTTACTTCTCGATGAACCTACGGCCGGTTTAGATTGGTCGATGCGTCGTCAATTGGCTAAACTTCTCGCTAGTCTCAAACAACACTGGACTTTATTAGTAGTTAGTCACGATGCCGGAGAATTACTCCCCATTGCTGACCGTCACTGGAAAATTGAACAAGGACATTTGAGGGAATTAAAAAGTGAAAAAACAGATAGTTGAGGTTTTAGGGTTTTGGGGTTTTTAGTTGAAATTCCCCACTTCCCCACTTCCCCACTTCCCCACTTCCCCACTTCCCCACTTCCCCCATCTCCTGTCTCCTGTCTCCTGTCTCCTGACCTTGATTACTGAATTAATGATCCTTCCTGAATTATTTGACCTTTGGCAAGAAACCCTAGAATGGCAACCCGATGGGGCCATACAAGCGCGATTTCAACAACTTTATGACTTGATTTTAGAGGGTAATCAACGTTGTAATCTCACTCGAATTACCCAACCGGAGGAGTTTTGGGAAAAACATCTTTGGGATTCTTTATCGGGTTTAGCTTGGTTACAAAAATCCCAGCCAGATTTATTGACAAAATCCCTATCAGTCATCGATTTGGGGACTGGGGCCGGATTTCCGGGGGTGCCAATTGCGATCGCATATACCCATTGGTCGGTGACTCTCTTGGATTCCACCCAAAAAAAGATTAATTTTCTTGAAGAAGTTATTGACAAATTAGAGTTAAATAACACGAAAACTCGTTTAGGTCGGGCGGAAATCGTCGGGAAAAACCCTAAACATAACTGTGCTTACGATATCGTCTGTTTGCGAGCGGTAGCTAATGTGGATATCTGTGTTAACTATGCTTTGCCTTTCCTGAAAAAGACCGGAATCGCTATCCTCTATCGTGGTCAGTGGTCGTCGGAGGATAGTTCGAGTTTAGAGAAGAATTTAGGGAAAGCTGGTGGTAAAATCCTCGAAATTGCCAGTTTTACCACTCCCTTAAGCGAAAGCGTCCGTCATTGTCTATATATCTCCAAGAAATAACTTTAAGCGGTGAGAGGATGGAAAAAGAAAGCCAAGGCCAGGATAGCATAGGTAGCTAAGAGTAACATTCCTTCTAACCAATTCGATCGCCCATCACTACTAATCGAATTAGCCAACCACACCGCTACAGCCACTGCCACTAACTCAAAGGGATTAAAATTTAGATCCATGGGCTGACCGATAATATAACCCATGATAACCAAAACTGGAGCCACAAACAGGGCGATCTGCATACTGGAACCGACGGCCACAGATACCGATAGATCCATTTTATTCTTAAGGGCGACGGTGACAGCCGTAGCGTGTTCGGCCGCATTACCGATAATAGGCAAAAGAATTACCCCGGTAAACAGCGCCGTTAAACCTAGCTGTTCCGTAGCCTCCTCTAGGGATGCCACCAATAACTCCGATTCTACGGCCACGGCGATGGTAACGATCAATAAAATCAAAGACCAAAACCAGACTTTCGGCCTTGCGGCTCTTTCTCTGGCGCTTTCCTCCTCGATACCGGCAACCCCGACATCGTAGAGATAGGTGTGGGTTTTCATGGAAAATAAGAGACTTAAACCATAGACGAAAATTAACACCGCTGCCACGGCCACGGATAGACGTTGCAGGACTGCTTCCCCGACTCCCGTGGAGGTAAATTCCACGGCAGTGGGTAAAAGAATCGCCACCACCGCTAAATTCATGGCTGAGGCATTTAAACGAGCGGTTATTGGTTGAAATTCCTGTTCTTTGAAGCGTAAACCGCCTAAAAACATCGATAATCCCATAACTAAGAGTAAATTACCGATAATTGAGCCAGTAATCGTCGCTTTTACCACATCGATGAAACCTTCCCGCAAAGCGACATAGGCGAGAATTAATTCTGTGGCATTGCCAAAGGTGGCATTCATCAAACCGCCAATATTTGGCCCGACCACCACCGCAATCGCTTCCGTGGCTTCCCCCATGTAGGCCGCTAGGGGGATAATGGCTAGACAAGCGGTGATAAAAACAACTGTTCCGCCCCAGTGTAACAGCGAACCGGCGATCGATATAGGCACAAAAATCAATAGGATGGCGAAAATGGTGTTTTTGCTTAACATAAAGTGAGTATTTTGTCAAGATAATTTTATTTTGATCGGAGATGGGAACTAGAAGCGGATTCTAGCCAAAATTCCCCGGTGGAACCGCTTATTACCCATAATATTGCCCTAAAACCGTCTCTGAGGGACTTTTCTAGGGGTTCGGGGGGTGATTGGGAGGGAACAGTCACCGGTTTAATCATAATTCCGCGACTACCAAAAACAATTTCTCCCACTAATCGCGCCCTTCTCATGTGATTATCGGAAGTGACTAGATAGACACTATCAATACCTTGGGCTTTCAGTTGATCGGCTAGGCTAGTAAAGTTAGTGACAGTATCTCGCGCATTGTAATCGAGATGGAGACGTTCTGGGGGAATTCCCGCTTTTTTAAAAATCTTTCTCACATATCGTCGCGGACTACCGGAAGACACCCAAATCGGTAGATCGGGATATTCCTTAGCCAATTTTGCCGCAAAACGTTCTCGATCGGCATGACCTCCCAAAACAAAAATCGCTTCCGGTTTTAGCCACTGCTGACGTAAATCGTGGTATAACCAGCCTAAAATCGCCAAAATTAGCGGAATAGCCAGCAATTTTAACCTAGATTTGCCTAACTTCGCTTTCAGAGAAACTCGCTTTTTTCTGCGAGAATTAGCCTTGAGAACCATATATCAGTGATCGGTGATCAGTTGTCAGCCTTCAGCTTTGTGGATTAAAGTGATCGAGGGTGAGGGTCATCGACTCACATTGACGTAGGAGATAGGGATTTTATTCCCCAACTGACCGATAATTTTCCCGGAACTCAGGTTGATTGATGCAGTCGCTTACATTCCCCACCAACGGGCCACCGCTTCGGGAAGGGGTAGCAAAATACTTAATAACAAAGCCAGGGAAAATAAACCTAATAAATCTCGTTTATTATCCAATTCGGTGACATCATTTAAAGCAGGTTGATCGCTGACTGGCATTAATAAGAGAATAATCGCCCAGAGTAAAAAATCTGGTTGCACTAGGGCTAAAATAAACATGAATAATCGAGTTAATTGACCGATAATTATGGCGGTTTTCTGCCCATACATGGCGTGAACAATATGACCACCATCCAATTGACCCACGGGCATTAAATTTAGGGCTGTAACGATAATTCCTACATAACCAGCTACCGCTAAAGGATGTAAATGGATCGCTTTTCCGGCGATTAAATTACTGCCGAGGGCTAGTTTAGCTAGGATAGACAAGAGAAAAGAAAACTGCGGATTTAACGCCTGAAAATTTAATAAACTGCTTTGATTAGTTAGGGGAACTATTTCCGAGAGGTACAACCCCCAAAACAGTAGAGGAATAGCGATAATTATACCCCCCAAAGGACCGGCCACCGCCACATCAAATAAAGCTTTGCGGGTGGGTACAGGCGATCGCATTTGAATAAAAGCCCCGAAGGTGCCTAGGAAGAAAGGAATGGGGATAAAATAGGGCAAGGTAGTTTTAATTTTATATTTAACTGCTGTAAAATAATGACTGAATTCGTGCAGTCCTAAAATAGCAATTAAGCCTAAACTGTAGGGTAAACCTTGCAATAATAAACTAGAATTATTTTCTAATTGTTGGGCAGTAATGCCACTTAATCCCGCACCGACCACTGTGGTAGTTAAGATAGTTAATAACAATAAACCCAGGGCAAGAAGGGGGCGAGTAACTTTTTCAGTTTCTATGGTTTCTGTTTTTTGCTGCCAGGGATTAGCCACAAGAGCGAAAAAAGGTTGTCCCTGAAAACTTTCTTGGAAAAGCAATAAAAAGCGATCACCAAAAACCTTTTCCACATTGTTTTTAATCACTTGATAAGCTTCTTCGGGAACTGCTCGCAATTTCCCCCGACAGAGAATTGCTTGGGGACGATAATCGATATTTTGCAGATAATAAACACCCCAAGGAAAACAATCTCTTAGGTATTTTTCCTCTTCGGCAGTGATCGGTTTTAAATCATTTTTAGGTGCAGGATTATCAATATTTTCTAGGACTAAATTCGCTTGTTTCGGTGGTGATGGGGGGCCTTCTTGGGGAGTAACCCGACCCTTCTGTACTAGCCACCAATACAAAAAAGGGCAGATCACAAAAGGGCCGACCAGCAAAAATGCCGGCATGGGGGTATCCTCTCCATAGATTAACGTCCAGCCGGTCCAAATAAGAGCCGGAGTCATCAGGACTAACCAAATTAACCAAATTGGTGTTGTCGTGATTTTGGCCACGCTACGCTTGACGATAAAATAGGTGAAACCGCCCAGAATCCCTAATAACAACCACATTTCCATATCGGCTCTTTTCTCTTGAGTAAAAGGCGGCTAATTTCAGCCAGCCCGGTCATCGATCGTGCTAAATTGTAAACCGCATTGATTGTGATTTGGATAGGCAAACCATGCGATCGGAAACCGAATCGTCTCCTTTAGAGGTTAGCAAAACCACAAAACCCCCTCGATTAATTCTAGAAGGTTTATACGCTTTCTCGCCTAATCGGGAAACCCTAGGGGGAACCTCTTATCTTATTGTAGAAAATACCGGCAATATTCTGGTGGATTGTCCTAGCTGTGAGGAGAGCGAGCGAGATTTTCTCCTAGAAAAGGGTGTCCGTTACCTATTTTTTACCCATCGCGGGGGTCAGGGTAAACAGAGCGATTCTCTGCAAAGTTTACTTGATTGTGAGATTATTCTACAGGAACAGGAAGCTTATCTGCTTCCTCACCGTCAAATTACCGTTTTTCAGCAGCAAATCCAGTTATCTCCTACTTGTAGCGGTTTTTGGACTCCCGGCCATTCTCCCGGCTCCTCCTGTCTCTACTGGCAGCGTCACGGGGGGGTTTTATTTACCGGTCGTCATCTTCTCCCCGACACTAAGGGTCAACCGCAACCCCTACAGACCGCGAAAACTTTCCACTGGCTGCGGCAATTGCGATCGCAAAGGGCTATTTTAGACCGTTTTAGTCCGGAAACCCTCTCCTATCTTTGTCCGGGGGCTAATACCGGCTTTCTGCGCGGTCGGGGAATTATCGATCGCGCCTACGAAAAAATCAGCGCCAATCCTCTTAACTAGGGTCTGCTGAATAAATCTAAAAACCTTGTTGGATAACGCTTTTAGACTTTTTTTCCCTCAAAAAGTGCCGACCATTGGAGTGATTGGGGGGAAATTTTAGGGACTTTTTCCCTGAAAATTAGGTAATTGACCACCTGAAAATGGATAAAACCCTACACCCCACACCCCACACCCCACACCCTACCCCCACGAAAAACTTTTTGCCGCAAACCCTAACTAAAGACTTTTTAGAAGCTGCATTGTTCAATTCCCAGAAATTATGAATTTAACCGTTAAAGATTTGGGTGAACAGGGATTGCTACCGATTCTGCAAAAATATTGTCCTGCGGAGATTATCGGTGATGATGGGGCGATTTTATCGATCAAAGAGGGTTACTCTCTCGTTGTCACCACTGATGTTTTAGTTAATAACGTCCACTTTAGCAATCTTACTACCTCTCCGGAAGATGTGGGCTGGCGAGCGGCGGCGGCTAATTTATCCGATTTAGCGGCTATGGGGGCAGAACCCCTGGGAATTACGGTAGGATTGGCTTTAACTCCCGATCTAGCCATCGATTGGCTAGAAGGACTCTATCGGGGTCTTAGCTCTTGTCTGCAAGTATATCAGACGGCGATCGTTGGTGGCGATGTCTGTCGGGCCACGGAGATTAACATCAGTATCACTGCCCTGGGACAAGTGGCAAAAAATGAAGAAATTAGACGTTTTAACGCAAAAGTTGGCGATAGTATCGTTATTACTGGTTATCACGGTTTATCGCGGGCTGGATTAGAGTTACTCTTTCACCCTGAAACCGGGAGGAATTTAAATTCCGCCCAAAAAAAGCGATTAATCCAAGCTCATCAACGGCCGCGACCGAGACTCGATTGCATACCACATTTACAAAAAATTGTCAAGCAATTTCCCATCGCGGGCATGGATAGCAGTGACGGGTTAGCAGATGCCATCATGCAAATTTGTCGCTGTAGTGGGGTTGGTGCTGAAATCGAGAGGATTCCCCTGCATCCAACCCTGAAAGAATATGTAGGAGCCGAAAAAGCTCTAGAATGGGCTTTATACGGCGGTGAAGACTTTGAGTTAGTTTTGTGTTTGCCCCCGGACAGTGCCAGAGAATTGCTCGAGAAAGTGGGGGAAGAGGGGGCGATAATCGGTCAAATTGTCCCCGGGAAAGAGATAAAATTAGCCGACGGTAGAAACCTCAGTTTAAGCTCTGGATTTCAACATTTTTAGCCTCTATAAATCGCCAAAACCTTTCTTTTTCTTGATTTTCTTTGGTTTTTTCGGGCTGCCACCTTGACCGCGGAACCCCGGTTGATTGCCACCCCCAAACATTCCGCCACCCATACCGGGCATCCCCGGCATAGCGGGCATTTGTCCCCGTCCCATCTGTTGCATCATCGATCGCATTCTGGTGAAATTAGCAATTAGTTTGGTCACTTCCGTTTCTGGATGTCCCGAACCTTTGGCAATGCGACGACGACGATTAGGAGACTTAGCCAATAAATCGGGGTTAGCGCGTTCCTCCGTGGTCATGGAATTAATCATCGCTTCCGTGCGTTTTAACTCTTTTTCGCCCTTTTCGATGTCTGTCCCGCTCAGTTTGCCTAGACCGGGGATTAACTTCAAGACTCCCCCCAGGGAACCCATATTTTTTAACAGCCGCATCTGTTTGAGGAAGTCATTAAAATCAAACTTAGCCTCTAAAATCTTGGCCTGCATTTTGGCCGCGTCTTCTAGGTCTAACTGTTCCTGAGCTTTTTCCACTAGCGTCAGGACATCACCCATATTGAGGATGCGACTGGCAAGGCGATCGGGATAAAATGGCTCTAAAGCTTCTACTTTTTCGCCAACCCCAACAAATTTAATCGGTTGTCCCGATATTTGCCGCACTGATAAGGCCGCACCACCGCGAGTATCGCCATCAAGTTTGGTGAGAATTGCCCCCGTGATGCCGATTTGTTGGTGAAAAGTGTTGGTAAGACTGGCCGCTTCCTGACCGGTCATGGCATCCACCACTAATAAAGTGTCGTCGGGCTTGACAATTTTCTTGATTTGTGCTAGTTCGCCCATCATCTGGGTGTCTATTTGCAAACGACCAGCGGTGTCGATGATAACGGTATCTACGCCCAATTCTTTGGCTTTTTCCACACCTTGACGGGCGATATCGACGGGATTAGCCTGAGAACCCATCTCGAAGACGGGAACATTTATCTGTTTACCGAGGGTGATTAATTGGTCAATGGCCGCGGGACGGTAAACATCGGTGGCCACCATCAGGCAGCTTTTGGACTGTTTGCGGAGATATAGGGCTAATTTGGCGGTGGCGGTGGTTTTTCCTGTCCCTTGCAACCCGGCCATTAAAATTACGGTGGGGGGTTTATCGGCCTGGGCTAGGGGAACGTTGCTTTCCCCCATAATTTTGACTAATTCATCATAGACAATTTTGATAAATTGCTGACCGGGATTGACTCCAGAAATAACTTCAGCGCCGAGGGCTTGTTTCTCGACCTCAGCAATAAATCCCTTGACTACCTGTAGGTTAACATCTGCTTCTAATAAGGCCCGCCGGACTTCTTTGAGGGTTTCTTGTATATTGGCCGAGGAGATTTTATCTTGACCTCGTAATTTTTTCCATGCGTCTTCTAAGCGGTCGGCCAGTGCGTCGAACATAGTTTCGGAATTAAATTTTTAACTAGATCGATTTTATCTCAAATGTCGGGGGAAGACCCCTGTTCTTAGCCTGTCATTAGTCCAGGGCCTGCATAGTGCAGCCACTCTCCCGGTGTAGGAGAGTGAGCAGCGGGGAGAGACAATCCATAATTGGGTTTTTAAAGTGCGATTTACTTACTAGCCACTCCTAAATCCTTCACTTCTAACTTTTGATTGCTCAAAAATAGTCGTAATTTCAACAAACTGAGAGTTTGACCGAGATTGAGGGGAAGGAAAGAAATGCCTTCTAAACGCGATTGTAACCAACCATCGCCCCAATACCATTCGTGATAGCCATCGATACCTTGACTCAAAAGCAAGCGTAAACACTGGTCATTGGCCAATAAAACCTGATGTTGTACGGGAATTAAACCTAACCAAGAGGTAAAAGTCAAACCTTCCTCTAATTTATCGGGTAGATTGGGCGAGAGCATTTGCGGCCACAGCCATTGACGGAGATGAGCAGTTTTGAGCAAACTATCCCGGATAGCCTGTTCACGGGCCGAGATTTCGATACGCAGCTGACTTTGTTGAAAATTGCCGAACATATTGTTGTCTGATAATTTTTGTTAAGTTAGTTAAAGAATAACTAAAAATCGGGACAGCGTTTTCCAAGGATAACAGTAAGTAGTATGGCAGATAAATTAATCCGCGCCACGGCCGCCGATGGCGGAATTAGAGTAGTAGGAGTGATTACCACTCGTTTAACCGAAGAAGCCCGCCAAAGACATAAATTATCTAACGTAGCCACTGCCGCTCTCGGTCGCACGATGGCATCGGCTTTACTCTTGGCTTCCAGTTTAAAAAAACCCGGTTCTAGGGTCAATATTCGCATTAAAGGCGACGGTCCCCTAGGCGGTGTTTTAGTTGATGCTGGACTCGATGGCACGGTGCGGGGTTATGTGGACTGTCCCCAGGTGGAATTACTCCCCAATGCTCAGGGTAAATTAGATGTGGGTCGCGCCGTGGGTAACAAAGGTTATGTGCGAGTCTTGCGGGAAGAAAAAGGTGAGGAGAGAAATGAACTTCAGGAAAGCATCGTCGAGATAGTTTCTGGGGAAGTGGGGGAAGATATCGCCTACTACCTAGACCAGTCGGAACAAATTCCCTCCGCTTTGCAAGTGGGGGTTTTTGTCGGTACGACCACAGGAGTAACGGCAGCTGGGGGAATTTTATTACAAGTTCTCTCGAAAGAGGCCGCCAGGGATGAGGTCTTGGTGGCTCGTTTAGAGTCGAGATTGCGAAAATTAACGGGATTTACACCCCTTTTACGAGCAGGAAAGGGTCTAGAAGATATTTTTCAGGAACTTCTCGGAGATATGGGTCTAGAAATTTTTCCAGCTGTGCAGATGCTGCGTTTTGATTGTGACTGCTCTTTTGAACGGGCCTTAGGAGCTTTAAAATTCCTTGGGGTCGATGAATTAAAAGACATTATCGAAAAGGATAAACAAGCGGAAGCCATCTGTGAGTTTTGCCAGGAAGTGTATAGTGCCAACGAGACGCAATTAATCCAATTAGTCGAGTCTCTACAAGCTGAATCTTGCTGAGAAGTTGGGCAATGAGCGCCCTTAGGGTAAAATCTATCTAAAATATCCGTCAGGGAGTCGTGAATGTTTAAAGGAAAAGAATTAACCAAAAATCTAGTCAAACGAGAATCGATTGACTCCCTGACTCGTTGGCCAGAGAAAACTAAGTCTTTTCTTTTTCTCTTTTGGTCTCGATACCAGCATCGTTTCACTTGGAAAGTTTGGGCGGCTTTATTTGTCGTCGTCTTTGGCGGTGTTGGCTTTCTCGCCACTTGGCAGTTATTAAATATGCAGAAGTCGCCCAATTGCCCAAAAATCTTCTGGCCTATTGCTTCTGCCTCCCTGCGTCTCTACTGCGCTCAACTTTCCGCCGATAGTCGCACCGTGGAGGGTTTACTCGCAGCAATTGCCCTAGTGGAAGCTTTACCCGATGACCATCCCTTGCGATCGCAAGTTAATCAACAGGTGGAAGAATGGGCGCGAGATATCCTGAATTTGGCTGAAAAAGACTATCAAGCGGGAAATTTACAGCAAGCGATCACTAAAGCTCGTCAAATCCCCAATAATATGGCAGTAGCGGCAATTATTGAAGAAAGAATCGCTAAGTGGCAAGGAACTTGGACGGAAGGCAACGATATCTTAAGCAAACTAGAGGAAAATCTCCGCGCTTCCAACTGGAATCAATCTTTCCGCCTAGCAGTGGATTTATTGAACTTAAATAACGAATATTGGGCAACGGTTAAATATAATGAAGCGCTCGCTAAAATTACCGTCGCCCGGGAAGATAGCAGTAAATTAGATAATGCCTTTAATCTCTTTGCCCGGGGCGGTCTCGACAATTGGTTGAAAGTCATCGAAGAAGCTAGAAAAATTCAAGCCAGCAGTTATGCCTATCAGGAGGCAGAAAAATTAATCGGGAAAACCGAGGATAAACTAAAAGAATACGCCGAAAGATTAATTGAGCGGAAGCAATGGCAAGCTCTCCGGGATTTGGCTAACCAAACCCCCAAAGACCTCAAAATTAAAGAAGATGTCACCGATTGGTCCCTCTTGTCCGCAGCGGCCTTAGATGCGGAAGCCGGCACGGTGGAGGGATTGGAAGCCGGCATACTGGGACTAGAACAAATCGACGCTTCTCGACCTCTCCATCAAACGGCCCTAGCTATGAGGGAGCGCTGGCAGTTACAGGTACAGGATCTAAGAATACTGTCCGAGGCTAGAGATTTAGCACAAGCAGGTACGATCGAGCAGTATAGCACCGCTATCGCGAAAGCGGGCGAGGTTCCCCGTAATAACCCCCTCTGGTCGCAAGCACAGCAGGAAATTGCCTCTTGGAATCGTCAAATACAAGTGATTGAAGACCGGCCGATTTTAGAACGGGCGCAGGAAATCGCTCTCCCCGGCGATATTAATTCCCTCAGTAACGCTATTATTCAGGCGCGGGCAATCGCTAAGAATCGGGCCTTATACCGAGATGCCCAAAGGGAAATTCGCGACTGGCAAGTGCGGATTGAACGCATGGAGGATCAACCCATTTTAGATCAGGCTCAAGCTTTGGCCAATCTCAAAGACTATAGCACAGCGATCGAAACTGCCAATCAAATTCCCCCCGGTCGCACTCTTTCCTCGGAAGCTTCCCAAAATATCCGTCGTTGGCGCCGAGAGTTGCGGGCCCGTCAAAATCTCCAACAGGCTAATCAATTAGCGGCGACGGGAACCGCAGAAGGTTTAACCCAGGCGATTGCTTTAGTTACCAATATTTCCACTAAAACCGATGCGGGTGTGCAACGGACTGAATTGCTGGAACGTTGGAGTTATCAGCTTTTGTCTTTAGCCACGGACCTAGCTAATAATGGCAGTTATCTGGAAGCTATTCGCCTTGCTGAATCCGTATCCCCGGAAAGTACCGCTTACAGTTCGGCTCGCTCCCAAATACGAGGCTGGCGCAATATTCTCCAACCTCCGGCCCCACCACCAATAGTTGAATCGACTCCCCTTTCCCCAGAGTCCCCGATAGAAGCACCAAGTCCGGGTCAATAATCAGTTTTAGGGGCTGTTTTTGCCGTGGATTACCCCTAAAAAAAGTCCCTCATCCCCAGGGGTCTGTCAAGTTAAATCTGTATTATACTAAATCCTGTTTACAAGGGATAGGATGGCGGGGGAGCGGGGAGAAACAATCCATAACTTGGGAGTTCATCGCACTATTCAAAACCGATTTAGTATAAATTGCCAACAAATAACCAAAGCCAATTTTAAAAAGATAATAAGTAGGTAGGCGTTAAAAATTATCAGACACCCCCCTTATCAAGGCTGTCCATTAGTCACATCTTTCTTAACATTTCAAACCTTTGTAGCACAACGCTTTCAAGACTCGGTTAACAATTTGTAATATTCCTTGTTGACACCCTTACTGACAAAGA
>NZ_JASJFB010000559.1:0-3611 GCF_030065455.1 Microcystis sp. M53602_WE12
ACAAGAAACAGGCAACAGCAGACAGCACACACGCCCCACCCCCCACCCCACACCCCACACCCCACACCCCACACCCCACACCCCACACCCCACACCCCACACCCCATCTCAATGCACTTACTGCATGATATAAATCCTTAAACACGATGGTTAACGGATTTCTGTTACAAACAATACAAAATTATCCAAGTTAAAAAGAATTAAATAACAAATAGAGACTAGGTAAATTACTAAATTTTTGCTAATGACGACGGTATTTTAAAGAATACTTATTGTTAAATCCCGATTTCTTCATTTCTAACCCGCACCAACTAGAACAATTACACCCACAAACCAAAAGGAGATAGATTCGTGGTACAAGCACCTGAAAAAGATGGAACAACTCTCAATAAATTCGAGAAATTTAAAGCCGAAAAAGACGGATTAGCCATTAAAGATGAACTAGATCATTTTGCCCAAATCGGTTGGGAAGCGATGGATAAAACCGATTTAGAATATCGCTTAAAATGGGTGGGGGTTTTTTATCGTCCCGTCACCCCGGGTAAATTCATGATGCGTTTGCGGGTTCCTAACGGCATTATTAGCGGTGAGCAAATGCGCGTTTTAGGGGAAATCGTGCAGCGTTACGGCGATGATGGTAATGCCGATATTACCACTCGTCAAAACCTACAATTACGCGGTATTCGTATCGAAGATATTCCTGATATTTTCCAACGACTAAAATCCGTGGGTATGACTTCGGTACAATCGGGCATGGATAATGTCAGAAATATTACCGGTTCACCCATGGCGGGACTAGACGCGGATGAATTAATTGATACCAGGGAATTAGTCCAAAAAGTCCAAGATATGATTACCAACTGCGGTCAAGGTAATTATCAATTTAGCAATCTGCCCCGCAAATTTAATATTGCCATCGAGGGGGGACGCGATAACTCGGTTCATGCGGAAATTAACGATATTGCCTTTGTTCCTGCCTATAAAGAGGGAGAATTAGGCTTTAATGTCGTGGTGGGTGGCTTTTTCTCGGCTAAACGCTGTGAAGCGGCAATTCCTATGAATGTTTGGGTGAGACCGAATCAGGAAGTGGTGGATTTATGCCGAGGAATTTTGGAAGTTTACCGCGACAATGGATTGCGCGCCAATCGTCAAAAATCCCGTTTAATGTGGTTAATTGATGAGTGGGGAATCGAGGAATTCCGCACGCGGGTGGCTAATCACTTAGGTTATGCCTTGGCAACGGCTGCCGAAAAAGACGCAATCGACTGGGAAAAACGGGATCATTTAGGAGTTTTCCCCCAAAAACAGGAGGGATTGAGCTATGTCGGTCTTTGTATTCCCGTTGGTCGTCTATTTGCCGATGATATGTTCGATTTAGCCCGGATTGCCGAAGTGTATGGTAGCGGAGAATTACGTTTAACCGTGGAACAAAACGTGATTATTCCCAATATAGCGGCTGAAAATATGGCGACTCTTTTAACCGAGCCTTTACTGGCTAAGTTTACCCCCAATCCCACTCCTTTACAACGAGCGCTCGTTTCCTGCACGGGGGCGCAATTCTGCAATTTTGCCCTGATTGAAACCAAAAATAAGGCTGTGGACTTGATTCGTCAGTTAGATGCCGAATTAAATATCCCCCGGGGTGTGCGTATCCACTGGACCGGTTGCCCTAACTCCTGCGGACAACCCCAAGTGGCCGATATCGGTTTGATGGGGACAAAAGCGCGCAAAGACGGCAAAACCGTGGAGGGAGTTGACCTCTACATGGGGGGTAAAGTGGGTAAAGATGCTCACCTAGGCAGCTGTGTACAAAAAGGGATTCCCTGTGAGGACCTAAAATCGGTGTTAACCTCTATCCTCATCGAGCAATTTGGGGCGACACCGAAAGGTTAATTGACAAGTTTATTGATACGCTGAATGGGTAGGGTTGATTCATAGTAGGGTTGATTCATGAATCAACCCTACCCAAACCCCCCGTTGGGGGCGTGGCGCCGCCCCCAAACCCCGGAGCGCATTAGTTTTTCGGTGGGATGCTTACACGCAGCTGCTGACGCATCTGTAATAATTTAAGAGTCACTCCCCTTGCAGGAGTGCCTGTCCTGATATGTAGCCTATACTCAACGGATTTAGTATCAGATGGGAATCGTTACTTAGCTTCAAATTGGGCTTGTTTACGAAGTAATTCCCCGATGGTTAAATTGGGTTGGGGTCTGCCATCAAAAACCGTTCCTACCTCAAATTTTTGCAACTGTACCCTTGCCAAATGATAGGCCTCATCCGGTAGGGGAATATAACCAATACTATCTAATAAATTGGGAACTCGATCGAGATAATGTTCGACAAATTTCTCTAAAGCGGGATTCTCTTGGGCTTTTTGGGCATTAACATAAATAAACAAAGGACGAGATAAAGGCTGATATTTACTATCCTCGACATTGCTGCGAGTTGGTTCAATACCGTTAACTTTCAAAGCTTTTAATTTATCCCGATTTTGTTCATAGTAAGCATGGCCAAAATAGCCTAAAGCGTTGGCATCTTGACTGACGGCATTAACTAAAGCTTGGTCATCTTCACTAAAATTAAAGTCCCCACGGCTGGCATCTTTGCCGTTAATTACCTCACTAAAAAAATCGTAGGTTCCGGAGTCTTTACCTGGTCCGTGAAGGGTAATCGGTTGGTCGGGCCAAGCGGGATTAATTTGATTCCAACGTTTGATTTTATTCTCGGCCGCTGGTTCCCAAATAGTTCTCAATTCTGTGGTGGAAATATCATCAACCCAGTTATTTTGGGGATTGACTACCACGGTTAAAGCATCAAAAGCGATCGGTAGTTCGATAAATCTTACCTTATTAGCATCACATTCTTTTAATTCTTCCACAGAAATTGGCCGAGAAGCATTATTAATATCGGTTTCTCCCGCACAAAATTTTCTAAAACCACCGCCGGTTCCTGAAATATTAGCGTCAATTTTAACATCAGCCAAAACTTTGTTAGGGGTATTAGCTTTAAAATCTTCGAGAACTTTATCGGTAATTGGTGCTACGGTACTCGAACCATCGATTTTAATTGGTTTTAGGTCTTGAGGATTAATATTGGCACAGGCGGGTAAAATTAGGGCAGTTCCTAGTATGGTTGCGACTACTTTGGTCGGACGAGATAGCTGAGTAAAAATTTCTAGCATAGGTGTCAACAAGGAGAAAGTAAAAACGGGTATTGGGGAGACTTTTCAGTTATCAGTGGGGAAGTGGGGAAGTGGGGAGAAAAAAGCTGAGGGATGATGACTAAAAACCTTAATCTTTTCTTTGTTGTTTTTACGTCACTACAATGGTAAGGAAAGAGAAAAACCTAATCTAAACTGGAAAAGTTAGCGGCCTTACCTGCGACTTAAAACTAATGTTTAGTCAAAATAAATAGTAAAAGAAGAACGTAGGTTGGGTTGAAGCATGAAACCCAACGCCCGCATGGGTTACGCTACCGCTAACCCATCCCACAAATAATTGTGCCTCCCTACTTAAAACTAATGTTTAGTCAAAATAAATAGTAAAAGAAGAACGTAGGTTGGGTTGAAGCATGAAACCCAACGCCCGCATGGGTTACGCTACCGCTAACCC
>NZ_JASJFB010000282.1:0-9515 GCF_030065455.1 Microcystis sp. M53602_WE12
TGTCAGTCTGTAGAGCGACCATAAGACCAGAACAGAGTAAATCTGTTAAGGCAGGTGCGAAAAATCCTTCGGGAAAGAAGCAGAAACTCAAATCGTGAGGTTTGGGAATCGCCGTCCGTTTTACGGCGGCGAGGATGTCAACTGTCTTTACTGAAATTATGCGCCGCCGCCGTTAAACAAGGTGATGCACAAGTACAGCAATTTGTCAAGTTAATTGAGGTGCGCGATCAGCTAACCGCTCAATTAGCCCATCGTCCCTCCCTAGAACGCTGGGCAAAAACCGCCCAAATCAGGGTGTCTGAGTTAAAAAATGCTTTAAAAGCAGGGAAACAGCGTTGGGCGCACCTAGCGGGCTTAGAAGTGGGGGAATTAGAAGAAATTATTGCCCTTGGTACCCGTGCCAAAGAACAGATGATCAAGGCCAATTTACGTCTGGTGGTGTCGGTGGCCAAAAAATATCAGAATCGCGGTTTAGAATTATTGGATTTGATTCAAGAGGGAACCCTGGGTTTAGAACGCGCCGTCAAGAAATTTGATCCCACCAAAGGCTATCGTTTTAGTACCTATGCCTACTGGTGGATCCGTCAAGGAATGACAAGAGCGGTCGCAACGCGCTCGCTACGCGAGATCGCAACTAAAAGCCAGATTATTCGCTTACCGGTTCATATTACCGAAAAACTCAACAGAATTAAGAAGGCACAACGGAAAATCTCGCAAATGCGCGGTCGCACTGCGACCGTAGAGGAAATTGCCCAAGAGTTAGCTCTGACTCCTGAAGCTGTGCGGGAATTGTTGATGACAGTGCCGCGTTCGGTTTCCTTAGAAATAAAAGTGGGTAAGGAAAAAGATACGGAATTATTAGACCTTTTGGAAATCGAAGCAGTGTCTTCAGAAAATCATTTTGTCTATGAATCTTTGCAAAGAGATATCAGAGAACTATTGGCAGATTTAACCACTCGCGAACGACAAGTGATTGAATTGCGCTATGGTTTTCTCGATGGTAAATCCCATTCTTTGGCTGATATCGGTCGCACTTTGGAATTATCCCGGGAAAGGGTACGACAAATTGAGTTGAAAGCTTTGCAAAAACTGCGTCAATCCCAGCTACATAATCACATTCGCGATTATTTTGAAGCGTTGAGTTAGTTAGGGTATGTGGAAAAAGTTTTTCCTGGGGGCAGGGTGTGGGGAGTATTTTCAGTGAACAGTAATACTAAATCCTGTTATTAAAAACTGATTATTTATTCCTCCTTTTGCCTATTGCCTCTTGCCTATCCTGATATGTAGCCTATACTCAACGGATTTAGTATAATCAGTGATCTGAAAATACTCCCTATTTTTTAAGGAATTTCTGAAATGGAATTCAGTCTGTCTATATTTGACTATACTTTTACTAACTATTAATATGTCCAATTTTGTTTCGTCTGTAGGGTGTAGGTTCCGTCGCGCACATTGACCCGATGGGGGATCAGCTTCAGGTCTCGGAAGATATGAGCTTGGTGTTGTAGGGCCGTCAGAGAGCGATCATCGATCGGGATAATGGCACGTTCAGAGGCCCGTTGTTCGAGATTAGTCACGATCGCCGGATCGATCTCGTGGTGAGCTGCCAAGCGTCTCGTCGCCTCTAACTCCTGTTGTTTCGCCCAGGCACCCGCCTCGTTCACCTCTTCTAAAATCACCTTCAGTACATCGGGATAATCCCGCACCAATTCGGGAACCGCATAATAATAGGTCGGCACTTCTAGAGAGGCGTTTTCCCCGAAGATGCTCTCCAAATCGGCCAACGATCTTCCCGGATAGGTGCGCGTCTCGGTGGGGGAATAGGGAACCCAGACCACCCAAGCGTCGATCTCACCGCGACGAAAAAGCACCAGTGCTTCCGGTTGAGTCGCATACACCGGTTCGATATCGCTTAATTCTAGATTCACTCTCATCAGGGCGCGGATGAGGACATAATGGGCGCTCGAACCTCGATCGAAGGCGATTCTTTTTCCTTTTAAATCCGCCAACGTCTCTATTGGCGAATCCTCAGGCACGAGAATCGCCTGACCTTTCGGGGCGGTATATTTTTCCTTGGCTACCCGGACGAAGACGTGTTCGGCTGCTTGCGAGAAAATACTCGCCGTACCGCCACCACCGCAGAAGTCGATCGTTCCGTTGCTCAAGGCCTCGATCAGAGAGGAAGCCGCCAGAAAACTCGTCCACGTTACCGTCACCCCAAAGGGTTTTAAGCGTCTTTCCAGAAAGGCCTGGGCGCGGAGAACTTCCAGATTGGTCATACCCTCGGGATAGCCGATCTTGAGGGTTCCTAACCGCCGCGCTTGTTTGGCGAGAGGAGTGATATCGGAGGGGGTCGAGCGCTTGAACCAGCGATCGATCGCGATACAGAAGAGAATTCCAGCGATAAATAATCCCACGGTTTCCAATAGCCGGGGAGTCGTATTTCGGGGGAATTTAAAGCTATCGACGAGGTTCAGAATCAGGTTATCGGATCGAGAATTTTGACCGACGGCGATCGTGTCGGAAAATCCAGCCAGGAGAAAGCTCCCGACGAGGCTGGTCACAAAAAGCACTGCGGGAAGAACTCCCCGGCAATTTCGCCACGGTTTCCAGAGACACTTGATCGAACGGTGGAGCATGGGATTTCTCGCAGAAAACAAGATTTATGATCGGGAAAGGAGACAAGAGGGAAGGGTTTCCCAACTTGATCGGGAGAGGTTCCATTAGTTTTATCTACATACTATAAAAATCCACGACTCCTCGATTGTGTAACAAAGTACATTTATAAATGTATTGAAAATGATATAGTTTTAAAATGAAATTGCGCCCGCATTTGAGAGATCGAGGTGGTATGGATGGATTGGTTGATCGAAATCGTCAAAATCGCGGTGGCCACCGGCATAGCCACCACCTTCGACGACAATATTTATCTAACCGGCTTCTTTAGCGAGGTAAATCGTACCTTTCGCCCGGTTCACGTTGTCGTCGGCGAGCTAGTCGGGTTTACGGCCTTAGTATCGGTGAGCTTGCTGGGTTTTCTACTCGGCTTAATCATCCCGCCGATTTATATCGGTCTTCTCGGAATCTTGCCAATCCTCATCGGTGTGAGAAATTTACTGACGTTAAATCGCGATAACGAGAGGGAAACCGCAGATCGCAAGGTGAATTTGCGAAGAAACGCCCGATTTCACGGATTCGCCTCCCGCAGACTATCCCTCGGTCAAGTCTTCAGCGATCGCCAAACCTATAAAGTTTCCGCGGTCACGATATCCAATGGCGGCAATAATCTCGGTATCTACATTCCCCTATTCGCCAATAGTACCGTGGCGCAGTTAGCCGTAATCATCCCGATCTGCTATCTAATCGTTTGTACTTGGTTATTTCTCTCCTATAATCTAACCCGCCAACCGGGGATCGCGGTTGTCCTCAGCCGTTATGCGAGTAAGCTTTTCCCCTTTGTGCTGATGTGGTTGGGCCTACGGATTATTCTCGATAACGGCTCCTATCGTCTGTTGATTCCCATCGGCTAAATTAGACCCCCCGTAAAAATCGCCAATCTCCGGCTCCCACGGGAGTCAAAATTCAGGAAGAGAGAAGAAAAAATTAGTTGGTTTAGAGCAACCTTATCGAGAAAATCCCGATGAATGTATCACTGTTGCCAATTCGATCGCTGTTTCGTCCCTTTCGTTCCTTATCGGGGAGGAGCTTCCTTTCCTTCCTGTTAGTGGGACTGTTGGCAAGTCTCGCCCTCGCCTCCTGCGGGGGAATCGGCTCAAAACCGGAGGTGAAACTGAATCTCGTTTCCTTCTCGGTCACGAAAGCCGCCCACGACCAGATTATCCCGAAATTCGTCGAGAAATGGCGGAAAGAGCATAACCAAAAAGTCATTTTCCAGCGGAGTTACGGCGGTTCCCTGGCCCAGGCCGATGACGTGATCGCCGGGAAACAAGAGGCGGACGTGGTACATCTGGCCCTTCCCCTCGACGTGATGCGGATATCTCAAGCCGGCCTGATTAATCGCGGTTGGGAAGATCGGGTGCCGCGGCGGGGGGTGGTGAGTCACTCGGTGGCGGCGATCGTGACGCGGGCGGGAAATCCGAAAAAGATTCAATCTTGGGCGGATCTGGCTAGAGAGGACGTTACGGTTCTATCCGCCGATCCGAAAACTTCCGGGATCGCTATTTGGCAGTTATTAGCCCTCTGGGGTTCGGTGACGCAAACGGGGGGCGAACCGCAACAGGCATGGGATTTTGTCCGCCGGATCTATCAAAAGATTCCCACCCTAGCCAGGGACGCGCGGGAAGCCAGCAATGCCTTTTTCCAAGAAGGAAAGGGGGATGTTTTAGTCACCTACGAAAACGAGGTAATTCTAGCGGCAAGAAATCAACCAGATACCAATTACTTAGTCCCCCTGGTCAATATCTCGATCGATAATCCCGTGGCGGTGGTGGATAGAAATGTCGATAAACACGGCACGCGAGAGGTGGCCGAGGCCTTTGTGAATTTCCTCTATTCCGAGCCGGCACAACAGGAATTGGCCAAATTGGGCTATCGCTCGGTCAATCCCTTCGTGGCCAAGGATGAAGGACTACAATTTCCGCCGATCAAGACCCTTTTCAACGCCCAAGATCTCGGGGGTTGGACGTTGATCGAAAAGGAATTTCTGGCCAATAACGGCATCTTCGAGCAGATTAAAAACCAGTCGGCTTCCTAACATTTTTCCCGCTTTAATCTATGAAATTCTCTCATTATTTTTTCCTAATCTCCCTTCTGATGGCCAGTAATTTGATCGCCGGTTGCGGTCGCCCGGCCGACTCGGCCGAGAAACAACCACCAGTCTCGATCGACGGTGGTGCGGTGGGTTTCGCCCTCTCCCTCGCCGTTGCCGAAGAATATCAAAGAGTCCATCCCGAAGCGCGGGTAAGCGTCGCCACCAGTGGAACCGGGGGCGGTTTTAGTAAGTTCTGCGCCGGAAATCTCGACATTGCCGGGGCATCGCGGGTGATCCGGAAAGAAGAGATCGAGAAATGTCGGGAAAACGGCGTGGAATTTCTGGAATTACCGATGGCGATCGACGGATTGGCGGTGATCGTCAATAAAAAAAATCAATTCGCCAAGTGTTTAACGATTAAAGAACTCGATCGAATGTGGAACACGAAAGCGGAGGGTAGGATTACCAGTTGGAAACAGATTAATCCCAAATTTCCCGACGAGAGATTATTACTTTTCGCCCCGCCTTCCGATACGGGAACCTTCGATTATTTCACCCAAGCGATTACGGGAAAACGGAGAAATAGCCGTACCGATTTCACCCCGAACCGCAATCAAAACGCGCTCGTGCAGGGGGTGATCGGCAATCCATCCGCGCTTGCCTATTTAGGCATCTCTTTCTATATGCAGAACCAAGATCGATTGAACTTGGTGGCGATCGAAAATAATGAAGGAAAATGCGTCAAACCGGTCCCCATCGATAACGTTCTCCGCAATGTCTATAATCCCCTTTCCCGTCCCCTGTTTATCTACGTCAACAAGAATAATTTAAAAACGAATCCATCCCTGGAAAAATTCGTGCGGTTCTATTTAGAAAATTCCTGGAAATGGGTCGATGGCGTGGGTTACGTCGCTTTACCAGATGAGGCCTACGTCAAAACCCTGCGGAAATTCGAGCGCAGGGAAACGGGATCGAAATTCGGCAAAGCTAAACCGGGAGAACCGATCACGAACTTTATCTAAAAAAGGAATTTTGTCAAACCATGACCTTAACCCCGAGTTCTTTCGATAATTCTTTTTTGCCGGCAGATAATTCGCTCCTCAAGCGCCCCGGCGACGATATTCAAGAGAAGATAATCGCGCTGATTCTCTTCGCTTGCGCTTTCGTTTCCGTGGCGACGACAATCGGCATCGTGGCGATTATTTTTAGTGAAACCTGGGGATTTTTTCAAGAGGTATCTTTCGCCCAATTCTTTCTCGATACCCGTTGGACTCCACTGTTCGCCACCCCTCATTTCGGCATCTGGCCGCTGATTAACGGGACATTTTTAACCACGGCCATCGCTATGTCCGTCGCGGTTCCTTTAGGCCTATCTTCCGCGATCTACCTCGCCGAATACGCAAAACCGAACCTAGCGGCGATTTTACGCCCCGCGGTGGAACTTCTCGCCGGGATTCCTACGGTGGTGTACGGGTACTTCGCCCTACTCGTTGTCACGCCCACTTTGCGGAATCTTTTCCCCGTCGAGATTTTTAACGCCCTCAGCGCCGGGTTAATGATGGGGATCATGATCACTCCCACGGTGGGATCGATTAGTTTAGACGCGATCCGAGCGGTTCCCCGTTCCCTGCGCGAGGGTTCCTACGCGCTAGGAATTACCAAGCTGGAAACGATTTTTAAAGTGGTTCTCCCCGCCGCCCTCTCCGGGATCATGGCCTCGATTATTCTGGGAATGTCGCGGGCGGTGGGGGAAACGATGACGGTGTTGATCGCCGCCGGCTCGCAACCCCGGCTTACCCTCAATCCCTTCGAGTCGATCGCCACGATGACCGCTTTTATGGCCGAGATTTCCGGGGGAGATGCGCCCCGGGGCAGTCTCAGTTTTAAAACCCTCTACGCGGTCGGCGCGGTGCTTTTTCTGATCACGCTGGTGCTGAATCTAGCCAGTTACTGGATATCCCACCGTTTTAAAGAAAAATACGATTGATTTCCCATGGTTAAATCCTCTGTCAAATCCGATACCGTTGAATTTATCGACCATCTCGAACGCCGCGAGGCGATCGGCAAATTCTGCGAGTATCTTTTCCTCTTCGGTTTACTGATCGGTTTGTTCGTTCTGGCGCTGTTGGTGTTGAATATCGCCCACGATGGACTCGGACGACTCTTAACCCCCGGATTCCTCACGGAAACGCCTTCCCGTTTCCCGGAAAGGGGCGGTATCCGTCCGGCGATCATCGGTAGTTTCTATCTGGGAATTATCGTGCTTCTCGTGGCGGTCCCGATCGGGGTCGGGTCGGCTTTGTATCTAGAGGAATACGCCCCGAAAACTTGGTGGACGGCACTGATCGAGGTGAATATCGGCAATCTGGCCGGGGTTCCCTCGATCGTCTACGGCTTATTAGGATTAGCGGTTTTTAACTATCTGCTCAATTTTGGCCCGACGCTGATTTCCGGCGCGTTAACCCTTGCGCTTCTCTCGCTGCCGGTGATTATCGTCACGGCGCGGGAGGCGATCCGGGCGGTTCCCGATTCCCTACGCCAAGCCTCCTACGGTCTAGGCAGTACCAAATGGCAGACGATCCAACACCATGTTTTACCCTACGCGGTGCCGGGGATTCTCACGGGGGTGATTATCTCCGTGTCGCGGGCGATCGGGGACGCGGCTTCCTTAATGGTCGTCGGCGCGGTTAGTTTCCTCACTTTCGATCCTGGTTTATTCCAACGCTTTATGGCACTACCGATTCAAATTTTCAGCTATATCACCCGTCCCGAACCCGGTTTTGCCAATGCGGCGGCGGCCGCGATTATCGTTCTGATCCTGTTAATTCTCGCCCTCAACGCCATCGCCATCTATCTACGTCAACGTTATTCGACACTGAATTAGGGAAGGCAGCGGGCAAGGGGGTAGATACATAACCTTCCCTACTCCTGCACTCCCCACTTCTCCAGTACGGGAGGGTTTGCAAACCCTCCCCTCTAAAAAAACCATCGATCTTTAATAAACGATCAGGAGAATTTTTGCCATGACTACCCACCTTAACCCAGATCACAGTGTTTTCGACGCGGAAGGAGTGAAAGTTTTTTATAATGGATTTCTCGCTCTTCTGGACGTTCATATTAAAATTCCTGCACGAAAAATCGTCGCCTTTATCGGGCCGTCCGGTTGCGGGAAAAGTACCCTCTTGCGCTGCTTTAACCGAATGAATGATCTGATCCCCGGTGCCAAGGTGGAGGGAAAACTACTTTACCGAAATCAGAATATTTACGATTCGCAGGTCAACGCGGTCAAGTTGCGGCGACAGGTGGGGATGGTTTTCCAACGTCCGAACCCTTTTCCCAAGAGCATTTACGAGAATATCGCCTACGCGCCCCGAACCAACGGTTATCAGGGCAATCTGGACGAATTGGTCGAGTATTCCCTGCGGCAGGCGGCGATCTGGGAGGAAGTAAAGGACAAACTGAAAGAAAAAGGAACGGCACTATCGGGGGGACAACAACAGCGTCTCTGTATCGCCCGTGCGATTGCGATGAAGCCGGATGTTTTATTGATGGATGAACCCTGTTCGGCCCTCGATCCCATCTCTACCCGTCAGGTGGAGGAATTGTGCCTACAACTGAAGGAAAGTTACACGATCATTACCGTCACCCACAATATGCAGCAGGCATCGCGGATCGCCGACTGGACGGCGTTTTTTAACACCGAAACCGATCGGTCCGGGAAACGCCGGGGGAAATTAGTCGAATTCAGCCCCACGGAAGTTATGTTCGGTAATCCGCAAACCGACGAGGCCCGGGAGTATATTACTGGGCGATTCGGCTAATTGAAACGGAAAAAAGGCTGATAGTCTCTTTTTCAAAACCGTGCGCGGTTTGATCCCGAAACATTCCTTGGTATGAATATAAAAAACTGGATTTTCGCCATTTTGTTGGTTTTTGTCCCGATCTCGATCGCCTGGAATTTCCTGCGTTGGGACGTGACGATCGTTTTCCTGAGTGCCTGTCTGGCGATTGTTCCCCTGGCCGCTTACATGGGAAAAGCGACCGAGGAAATCGCCGTCGTGGTCGGTCCCAATCTCGGCGGTTTATTGAACGCCACCTTCGGCAACGCCACCGAATTAATTCTCGCCTACGCCGCCCTGGAAGAGGGTTTGATCGAGGTGGTGAAAGCGACGATTACCGGTTCGATTATCGGGAATCTGCTGCTGGTAACGGGCTTATCGATGTTTTTCGGCGGCTTACGCTATCTCAAGGTCGCGAGAGGACTCCCGTTAAACCGCGTAGCGGTTAACGGGAGATGAATCGCCACCAGAATAAAACTAACGCGGTAGGGTTTCCACTTTTGGGGAGTTTTGGTTCTCGACGTATTTTTTTAGTTGTTCGATGGTAACGCCGCCACAACTGGCCACGAAATAAGCTCCCGTCCAAAAATAGGGTTTGTTGTCGAAATACTTTGCCGCCAAATCCAGAAATTCCTTTCTAATTAAGCGACTACTAACTGTTTTAAGGTTAGCGATTAATTTGGATAAAGCGATGTCAGGTTTGTCATCGATAATCAGGTGAACGTAATCCGATTCACCGTTGAAATCAAGTAATGTGCTGTCCCATTTTGTGAGCGTTGATACAAAGATTTCTTTAAGTCGGGCTAAGATTTCATCGTTAATAGCAATGGCCGGTATTTGATGACAAATACGACGTGAGCGGTAAGTCTATAAACAGAGCGAAATCCATGATTGTAATCAGTTGACATATTAGGCAGTAAGTGTTACAATTCAATTGTACATCACGAAACGAACGACAGTGATAA
>NZ_JASJFB010000681.1:0-8777 GCF_030065455.1 Microcystis sp. M53602_WE12
CTCTAGTCTCGGTGGTTTAGTGGATTATGAAACCCAAAAGAAACTTGGCGATCGCCTAGGTTGGCGGAAGGAAGGTCAATGGCTCAATTATGAGCAACTAAACTTTGAATTAGAGCCGAATTCTCCCCTCGGTCATTTACCGGTTCATTGGTTGATTTTTGAGGAAAATCTTTGTTATCCATCTGCCGAGGTGGCTGACCATCAAAACTCCGTGGCTTTCTGGAGAGTTGGTCATTGGTTATTATGGCAACTTCACCTCGTTTTCAGCAAAATTCAAGCCTGTGGAATTATTCCTCTGTCTGACTTTTAAAGCGATTATCCTATTAAAACCTGATTTGCTATCACTACCAATTTCTTGACCGATAGTTAACTCTTAATCAGAAAAATATCGCCAAAAAATCCCCCCTTTTTACTGGAAACAAAAAGGGGAGAAAATATTAGATAGCTTTACGATTCAGCCATCCATTCCGTATGGAAAAACTCACCTCTGGGTTTATCGGTACGTTCATAGGTATGAGCGCCAAAATAATCCCGTTGTGCTTGGGTGAGATTTTGCGGTAAATTGGCCCGACGATAACTATCAAAATAGTCCAAAGAAGAACTAAAAGCCGGGACGGGAATTCCCAACTTATTAGCCAAGACTAACACTTCACGCCAAGCTTCTTGGCGATCGAGGATACTTTGCTTAAATTCCGGCGCTAACAACAAATTCGGCAGGCCCGGATTTTCCGCAAAAGCCTTGCGAATTTTATCCAAGAAACCGGCCCGAATAATACAGCCGCCCTTCCAGATGCGGGCCGATTCCGGCAGACTGATATTATAGTTAAATTCCTGAGAAGCCTTAGCGATTAAAGCCATACCCTGGGCATAGGAACACATTTTCGAGCAGTAAAGAGCATCACGCACCTTATCCACAAATAGTGCCGCATCCCCCGGATAGGTTTCCCCAGGTCCGGGTAACTCTTTTGCGGCTGCCACCCGTTCATCCTTATAAGCGGACATCACGCGAGCATTAACCGCAGCATAAATAGTCGGAATTGACACCCCCAACTCCAAGGAACTTAACACGGTCCAGCGTCCGGTTCCCTTTTGTCCCGCCGAATCCAAGATTAAATCTACCAGATGATGACCGGTTTCCGGGTCAACATACTTAAAGATATCGGCGGTAATTTCAATTAAATAAGAATTAAGCTCATCGGTGCGATTCCACTCGGTGAAAGTTTCCTGTAACTGCTGATTGCTTAGTCCTAGACCATTTTTCAGCACATCGTAGGCTTCCGCAATTAACTGCATATCGCCGTACTCGATGCCATTGTGAACCATTTTCACATAATGGCCCGCACCCCCGGGTCCCACGTAGGTGACACAGGGACCATCATCGACTTGGGCGGCAATTTTGGTTAAAATCGGCTCTAATTCCCGATAGGCGAACTCTGTACCCCCCGGCATCAGGGAAGGGCCGTGCAGAGCGCCTTCTTCGCCACCACTGACCCCCATCCCAACAAAACCCAGTTTAGTGGTCGATTCTAGGTCGCGGGTGCGTCTTTCCGTGTCCTCGTAGAGGGAGTTACCGCCATCGATAATCATATCTCCTTCTTCGAGAAGGGGTTTTAATTGTTCAATCACGGCATCCACCGGCGGGCCAGCTTTTACCATGACCAGAATTTTGCGGGGACGCTCTAAAATTTGGACGAATTCTTCTAAACTATAGGCCGCCTTGACATCTTTGCCGACGGCGCGAGTTTCCATAAATTCTTGAGTTTTGCTGGCGGTGCGATTGTAAACAGCGATGGGAAAACCCCGACTCTCCACATTGAGAGCGAGATTTTCTCCCATGACAGCTAGTCCGATAACACCGAAGGTACGTTTAGTCATAGAAATTCAGTCTCAGCTGATGCGTTCTTCCTCCCCTTTTAGCGCCTACTTTCCCTAAGATAGCTAAACTTTCCCTATTTCTTAAGCCTTGACTAATCAGTGATCAGTGATCAGTAATCAGTAATCAGTGATCAGATTTGGGTTTTCAGTGACCGGCATTGAGTGAGGAGTGTGACAGCGTTTCTCCTCAAGATGAAGTGTAACCTAAGTAGATAGGTATTAAAAACTTTCAGATCCCCCCGCCTATCGGCACCCCCCTTATCAAGGGGGGCAGGGGGGATCGAACCTAAAATCCATTTTTAATTTAATTATAACCAGCTACTTAATTTGGTATCATCCCCAGACGACTGGCTACTGTTGCCTGTTCCCTAAAACCAGAGACTTCCTACCTCACCATTAAGATAACTGCTATAAATGGCATTAACAGTGCTGTGTTTTCACTGATGACTGAAAAACCCCCAAGCGCAGAAAAGTTAATGCTAATGTTAAATTAAATTAAGAAAATCCCCATTCTTCCTCGGCTTATATGCAGTTAACTTGGCTTGATAGTAATTCTTGGTTAATCGAAATCGGGGGAAAACGCCTGCTTCTCGATCCTTGGTTGGTAGGTTCCCTGACTTTTGGTAATTTAACTTGGCTATTTGAGGGCAAAAAAACCGCTAATCATGCCATTCCCGAAAATATCGATCTGATTCTTCTCTCCCAAGGTTTGGAAGATCACGCCCATCCTCCTACTTTACAGGTACTCGATCGCCAAATTCCCGTGGTAGCTTCTCCTAATGCCGAAAAAGTGGTTCGAGCGCTTAATTATACCCATCTCATCCCTTTAACCCACGGCTCTAGTTATATCTTTGACAATGCGATCGAAATTACTGCTGTCCCCGGTTCTCCAGTCGGGCCGACTCTGGTGGAAAATGGTTATGTTATCAAGGAATTAGCGACAAATCAGAGTATCTACTACGAACCCCACGGTTATCATTCTCCTAGCCTCGATTCTCTCGGTAAAATTGATGTTATTATCACTCCTTTGATTGACTTAAAAATACCTTTCCTCGGACCGGTAATCAAAGGACAAGAAAGCGCCTTAGCAGTCTGTCAACGCTTGCAGCCTCAATATATTATTTCTACGGCTGCCGGTGGTGATATCGAGTTTAAAGGGTTATTGATGGCGGTGTTAAGTGCTGAGGGTAGTCCCGAATCTTTTCAAGAATTATTAACATCCCATGACTTGCCGACAAAGGTAATTGATCCTCGTCCTTGGCAACCTTTTACAGTGGAATTAGGCGAGTGCGTTTCTGGTTTGAGCTAATCTGAGTTAAGGGAAGAATAGAAAAAAGTTAAAACTTTCTTCCCGATTTTTATCTAAAAAAGTAGAATTTTTGTTATATCTTTGCTGGCTACAGATAACATTAATTGTTTGAAAAAACTGGCTCTCTTGCATATTGGATGTAAAATGGGTAAGACCCCACACCCCACACCCTGCCCCCAGGAAAAACTTTTTGCCGCAAACCCTAATTAAAAGTGGTTCTTCTCTGCTAAATTTTCTATGAATCAGTTGCCCTTATTTTCTCAATCAAAATCAGTGCGAGACTTTTATCAACCTGATGCCGAAATAATTCTTTATCAAGGAGATACCAATAATTTTATCAAGACTATACCAGATAATTCTGTGAGCTTGATTATTACTTCTCCTCCCTACAATTTAGGAAAAGACTACGAAAAAAAAATCTCTTTGGATACTTATCTGGAAACCCAAACCAAAATTATGCGAGAATTCTCTAGAATCTTGCAAGATAATGGCAGTATTTGCTGGCAGGTGGGAAATTTCGTTCAAGAGGGAGAAGTTTATCCTTTAGATATTTTTTATTATCAGCTATTTAAACAAATGGGCTTCTTTTTAAGAAATAGAATTGTCTGGCATTTTGGCCATGGACTACATACCTCTAAAAGATTTTCTGGCAGGTATGAAACTATTTTGTGGTTGACAAAAACCGATAAATATATCTTTAATCTTGATCCAGTGAGAATCCCCGCTAAATACCCTGGTAAGCGCCATTTTAAAGGTAAAAATATCGGTAAACCCTCTGGTAATCCTTTAGGGAAAAATCCCAGCGATGTTTGGGAGTTTTTAGCACAAGAATGGGATGAGTTACTATGGGATATTCCTAACGTTAAATCTAATCATCCAGAGAAAACTATTCATCCTTGTCAATATCCAATCGAATTAGTAGAAAGATGTGTTTTAGCCTTGACAAATGAGGGGGATTGGGTTTTCGATCCTTTTGCCGGGGTCGGAACTTCTCTGATTGCTAGTATTATGCACAATCGTCGAGTGATGGGGAGTGAAAAAGAAGCAGAATATGTGAAAATTGCCAGGGAAAGAATCGCAGCTTATTTGCAAGGAAATCTCAAAATTCGTCCTTTAGGAAAACCTATTCATCAACCTAATGGTAAGGAAAAAGTTGCTCAAATTCCCCAAGAATGGCACAATAATATATAGGAAGTAACACTCAATCTCCCCAGGAGAGTACAGGTTTTTGCTCTCATATCCTTGGGTTTTAATGCTTACTGCCGTCTAACCCATCCTGCAATGATTGATAAGTTTTTTTGTCACCATTTTTAGAGAAAACTTTGCAGAATTGTGGCGGTTTCTTGACCGGTTTTTTCCCAACTAAAAAGCTCGGCGCGTTGGCGACTCAAGGATTTTAATTTAAGACGTAATTGTTCATCGGTGGCGATTTGCTGCATTGCCTCTCTCATCTCATAGATACTATAGGGATTAATTAAAATTGCCGCCTCTCCTGTGACTTCCGGGAGAGAGGAAAGATTAGAAGTAATCACAGGAGTTCCACAGGCGATCGCTTCTAGTACAGGTAATCCGAAACCTTCCCAAAGGGAAGGATAAACTAAAGCAGTTGCTTGGTTTAAAAGTTGCGGCAATTCTTCATAGGAAACATAGTTTAAAAATTGCACCCGTTGAGAGATTGATAATGCTTCTACCTGTTGCTGCAGAGCCGGGGTAAAACGGGGGTCAAATTGACCGACAATTAATAATTGATATTCGGGATCAATTTGGGAAAAAGCAGTAATTAAACGACCGAGATTTTTATGAGGATCATAACGACCAAGATAGAGAAAATAGGGACGAGTCGCCAGATTTAGAGGACGAAAATTATCAGAATCATATCCAGAAAGAATCACGGTTATTTTGTCAATAGGTATCTTAAAAAACTTATTAATATCGGCGGCAGTTGCTTGGGAAACAGCGATAATATGTGTGGCTTTTTTCAGGACTTGGGGTAAATAGTATTTATTATAAAAAGTTAGCGGAGAAAATTTCGGGAACCGCAGGGGAATTAAATCATGAACTGTGACAATATAGCGGCAATTTCCATAAATAGGTGCTTCGGGAATGGGGGTAAATAGTAGGGAAGACTTTAATTGTTGATAGGTTTGATAGAGTTGGGTTTCTGTCCAAATTAAGCGCCTAATATTGCCTTTGGTTCCCTGCTCTTGGGTGAGGTTTGCCGAGACAGGATAGGTGTTAAAATCTGGGTAACTATTAGAAGTGATTAGGGTAGGATTTAAGTTGGCTAATTGGGGAATGAGATTTTTAGTATAGGTAGTCAATCCAGTATATTTAGTACCGAGAAAAGCGAGATTGATTAATAATTGATGATTCCTATTCATAGATATTAGCTAGTTAAGTAGGTAGGTGTTAAAAGTTGTCAGACACCCCCCTTATCAAGGGAAGATTAAGGGGTGATCAGCACCCCCCTTATCAAGGGGGGATTAAGGGGGGATCGGCACCCCCCTTCCCTTATCAAGGGGGGATTAAGGGGGGATCCATCTTCAATTTAATTATAAATACTTACTTATTATAAAAGAGAACGATAAGCTTTTATAGTAGCTTGTGCGGTTTTTTGCCAAGAGAATTTTGTCGCTTGTTTTTTTCCTTTCGTGATTAATTCTTGACGGAGAGAGGTATCACTAATAACTTGATAGATTGCCGCAGCAATTTCTAGGGGATTATCCGGATTAATTAATATTGCCGATTCTCCCGTGACTTCGGGTAAGGATGCAGTATTAGCAGTTACCACGGGACAACCTAAAGTCATCGCTTCTAAAACTGGTAATCCAAAACCTTCGTAAAAAGAAGGATAGACAAAAACATCAGCTTTTTGATAATAATCCGCAACTAAGTCATCAGCAAGATAATCAAGATGTTGGATACTATCTCGAAAGGGAGACTGAGATATTTTATCAAAAATTGGTTGATACTTCCATCCTTTTTTGCCAATCAGAATCAGATTATGGTCTAATTTATACCTGTCCTTGAGATAGTTAAAAGCACTGATAAGATTAATAATATTTTTTCGTGGTTCTAGGGTACTAACAAAGAGTAAATAGGGTTTAGTGATAGTTAGATATGAGGGAGAATTGGGGAGGTAAGAATAACGACTTGCGAGGGGAGTAACAAAAATTTTCTCTGGGTTCACATCTAAATATTCAATAATATCTCGTTTGGTACTTGCGGAGTTAGCAATAACTAAATCTGTCCATTGTAGAGATTGTTTAATGCGTTGGGTGTAGGTTTTGACAATCCCCGTGACAAACTCAGGATATTTCATAAAAGTAACATCATGAATAGTCATAACTTGACGACTCTGACGACAAGGATACACCACATGATCCAATCCGTGGAGAATATCGGGAGAATCAAGAAAGTTTTCTAGATAGGAAATTAGAGGATTAGGAAATTGGGTTAAGATATTGCTAAGACTGACGGGAATTGGTAAACATTTAACCTCTGGATAGGATTGCAGTTTTTCGGGGATAGAAAGATTACCCCGCAGCCAGTTTTTTACCGATGGTTGAAAACAGAGGGACAGGGAAAAGTTTTCTTGGTTTTGTAATTTAGCTAATTCGGCAATCAGGTGATAAGCATATAATCCAATTCCACTAGGATTTTGTCTTATCGGTGTACCATCAACTAAAATTTTAAGCATTTGTGGTTAGATGAGATTGACGGGATAGATATTTTTAAAATTACAGATTCAATTGTCAATTTTGCTCGCTTAGGACAAGATTAAAATCGGCAATAAACTCCACCCTAATAGTTAATCTTACCCTATAACGTCCCTAAATAGCGGCCTTTTTTGGCTAGGTTACAGCCAATACTCAATTTATCGGGCAATTTTTTCGATTATTGTCCCCTCACCTACCCTACTACTATGATTGTCAACGGGTACTTATAAGCTAAGACCTATTTTAATCGCCTATCCTTAGATTAGCTGCATCTCCTTGACGAGAAACGCTGTAATTAGTTATAATTACGGAAGAATAGCTTCCCCGTACTTGTGGTGAGCGGAGATTTCTCAAAGGTTATCTCAGGGATGGCTTAGTCCCCTACAGAACAACCAACATCGGGTAAGGCCGAAAAATCTTGATTAACTAATGTTTTCAGTTTTCTTGTTTTCGGTTAAGATGGTCTGATGATTTAGTAACTTGGCAGTAACGTATGAGTAACAAAAAGTTAACCATCACCCTAGCTCTCACTGTTGGTTTTGTTAGTCCAGCCGCTCCGATATTAGCCGCTAATATTTCTACCACCGTTCTCGCAAGCGGTTTAAATAATCCTCGGGGCATGACCTTCGGTCCTGATGGCCAGCTTTATATCGCCCAAGCAGGAAGAGGTGGTAACGGAACTTGTATTTTGTCAGGAGGTCAAAGTCAAGTTTGCTACGGACCCACTAGTGCAATCGCTCGTTTGAATACAACCACGGGAGCAACGGAGGTCTTGATCGATAATTTACCGTCCTTGGCTCAACAACCATCAGGCAATGAAGGTACTGGTCTTCAAGACCTTTACTTCGACCAATCAGGGCAGCTATTCGGTATTATCGGTTTGGGAACTAATCCAGATGTTAGGGATAATACTTTAAGCGTTTCTGCCTTTGGACAGGCGATCGCCATCAACCTCACTGGAACACCTAGTTGGTCGCCCGTAGCAGATTTAGCCAATTTTGAGAGAAATAATAATCCTGATAGGGATGAAGTTGATAGTAATCCCTACTCCCTCGTTGTGCAAAATGGTGTTATTTATGCCACCGACGCGGGGGGAAATTCCTTGCTCAGAGTTGATGGCAACGGGGCTATAACAGCGATCGCTGCTTTTCCTGTTCGCTCAGTTACACCACCACCCTTTATCCCTAATTTACCGAATCCTTTTCCTATGCAAGCCGTACCCACAGGGATGGCTATTGGTCCGGACAATCAACTCTATATCGGGCAACTTACTGGATTTCCTTTTCCCGTTGGTGGGGCTAATGTTTATCGGTTTAATGGCACCAATTTAGAAGAATTTGCGACAGGTTTTACTAATATCATTGATCTTGCTTTCGCCCCCGATGGTAGTTTATATGTTCTAGAATATGCTAGTAATTTTCTGGCAGGAGATTTTAGTGGTCAGCTTTGGAGAATAGCACCTAATGGGACTCGTCAAAGTATTTTAGACGAGGGTTTATCCTTTCCCACGGGTTTAGCAATTGGGGATGATGGAGCTATCTATGTTGCCAATCAAGGCTTTGTGGGCGGACAGGGGCAAATTTTAAAGATAACTTCAACCCCAGAAATGACCTCGGTGATCGCTTTAGGAGTTACTGCACTAATGGGTTTACGATTACGCTCTAAAAAAAAGTCAACTTCTTTGTAACCGTTCGGGGGGGGGCGAAATCTGGCAATCTGAGAGATATCGCTCTTGGAGGGAGTCTGGCAAAAGTCTTACAGTCTCTAAACTCTAGCTCTCTTATGGGGTAAGCCTTCAAGCTATCGCTAACTAACAGAAACCCGAAATTTGAGTTTTTATTAGAAAAAAAGTTAGCGATCACTTGTCAACCAAG